>DASRHD010000341.1:0-3624 GCA_035650695.1 Opitutaceae bacterium | reverse complement strand
GTTTTCGAGCGCCAGCAATGCGGATAGCTGTGGACGTATTTTCTCTTGTCGTGCAACGCACCGGTCGCATCGAGTTTTTTCAACACGCCGATGTTGGCGGGGGATGTGCGCTTTTTTTCCAGGTCCTCGACGGTTTCGAGCGTGGTCAAGCCGACAAGATCGGCCGGAATGCGTCCATCGTCGAGGTAGCGGCCGTCGTCACCCACCGGGCAATAAATTTCGAGACCGTATTTCAGGCCGGTCTGATAGTCCTCCATGCCATGACCAGGCGCGGTGTGGACGCAGCCCGTGCCACTGTCGGTTGTCACGTAATCGGCGAGGACAACCGGCGAAGCGCGATCGATGAAAGGGTGGCGGGCTTGGAGATGCTCAAGCATCTTCCCTTTAAAGTGGGGCGCACCTGCGACCCCCGCTTCCGGAACAGAGAGCACTTTTTCTGCGAGCAATCGTGCTATAGTGCCTGACGCCACGATATGTCGTTCCGTAGATGAAGCTGAATCCGTAATCTCATAATCGAGTTCCGGGTTAACGGCGATCGCGAGGTTGGCCGGGATGGTCCACGGCGTGGTCGTCCAGATGACGATGCTGAGCGGCTTGTCCGTCGGAAGGCCGAATTTTTTCGCCTCATCGGCCGGTACGGGAAACTTCACCCAGATCGAGGGCGAGGTGTGGTCTTTGTATTCGATCTCGGCCTCGGCCAGCGCAGTCTGGAAGGGGATCGACCAGTAAACCGGTTTCTTCGCGCGATAAACGAGGCCTTTTTCGACGAAGGCGGCGAAGGTGCGCAGGATGTCAGCCTCGTAGGCGGGCGCCTTGGTCTTGTATTCATTTTTCCAATCGGCGAGCACACCGAGGCGTTGAAACTGGGATTTTTGCTTCGCGATCCAGCCTTCGGAAAATTCATCGCACTTTGCGCGCAGCTCCGCGGTCGTGACGGTCAGCTTTTTCTCCTGCAGGTCGCGTGCGACTTTCTGTTCGATCGGCAGGCCGTGACAATCCCAGCCGGGAACGTAAGGCGTGCGGAAGCCACGCATCGATTTGTAGCGAAGGGTGATATCCTTGAGCGTCTTGTTCAGCGCGGTGCCGATGTGGACGTCGCCATTGGTGAAGGGCGGACCGTCATGGAGGACGAACGTTTTGCCGGCCGAATTTTTTGCCTGGAGGCGCTCGTAGAGTCCGAGCTTTTCCCAATGCGCAAGGCGGGCCGGTTCGCGTTGCACGAGGTTGGCGCGCATCGGGAAGTCGGTCTTGGGCAGCTGGAGCGTGTCTTTCAGGTCTTGCGCCATGCCAAAAGAAGCGGGCAAGACTAGGCCGGCGTGCCGGTGAGTCAAGGCTGGCTCACCGGTGTTTGCTGCCATTTAAAAGCGTGAAGGAGTCTTCTATGATGGAGCGGATCTGGCGATGACATCCGACCGGGCACGGTTTGCCGCTGTTTGTCCGGCGCCATGCCGATCAAGCCACAAATCCGAATCCGCTGCCAGAACGGCATGTTTTACCTCCGGAAGGGCGAGTTGGCACCGAATTTTTTCGATGTCTGGCGCGGCCAGGAAAAGAGTTTTCATCAGGTTGAGAGCTGCTCGCGCTCTCGTGCCGAAGGTTCTTTGATTGAGCCGTGAAGCCGTCACATAACGACGGACAATCAGTTCAAATTCCTCCGGATCCGATCCTCCCACCTCTTGTACGGCGCCGGTGGGTGCGCCGATCCCGAATGAGTTGCGCTGATAATCCTGCAGAAACCAGGAAAGCTCTTCGAGGATGAAAGGCGCCACGCCGAGTGATCTTGCCGCCCTTAAAAACAAATTGATCGAAATGTCTCGGTATTTTACACGCCGGCCCAATACCCGCCCGAGGATGGCGGCAATTTCCCCGGGCGAAAGAAGGCGTGGTCCGGTCGGCCGATAGCTCTTGCCGATGTGCGGCCCGGGATTGAGCAAAGAACCAACGACAACCCTGGCGATGTCTTCGTTTGAAGGCGGCGCGTTCAGTCCTTCGCCGAGAGGCATGCCCATGATCCCAAAATGAGCAATCGGTTCCAGGGCGACCATGTAATTGTCCGCGAAAAAACCCGGATTTATCGTAATCAGGCCCATCCCCGGTACCTGCCGCAGCACTTCGAGGGAAAGCCATTTTTCGCGGGCATGCACGGCCGGATGAAGCGGATCGGCCAACCATTGGCTCAAGACCACCGTCGCTTCGAGCCGGCTCTCCCCGGCCGCCGTCGCAAACAGCATTGCCCGGCGAAGAGTCCCGGGAATCAGGGGCGAACAAAAGTAAGCCCGCTGAATTCCCCCCAGGGCCAGACGCAGATCGGTGATGTCCTCCAGCGAGCCGACCATCACCTCCGCGCCGACCGACTCCAGATCACGGCTGCGCGCATCCGCGCGATGAACCATGGCCCGGACGCGATATCCTTTTTTCAACAGCTGCAGGACCGTGGCGGCGCCGGTTTTCCCAGCAGCAGCCGTCACCAGAATTTTTGGTTTATGCATCGCATCAGATCATAGCTGCGCGTGACCTGCTTCACAATTACCACCAAGGTAATAACTTGCAATTCGCGGTGAATGGATACGTTCAAGCCATGAAAAACCTCTTCGGCGCTCTTCTGCGCCAATGGCGCAAGACGCGAAATGTCAGCCAGCTCGAACTGGCGATGAATGCCGATATTTCGCAGCGCCACGTCAGCTTCATCGAGTCCGGGCGCGCCCGGCCCAGCCGCGAGATGGTTTTGAAGCTGGCGGAAACTATGGCCGTGCCTTTGCGCGCCCGAAACGAAATTCTTCTGGCGGCGGGGTACGCTCCGTTTTACCCGGAACGGCCGTTGAACGCGCCGGAGCTGACCCTCGCCAGTCAACTTTTGGTCCGGCTTCTCGAGCACCACGATCCATATCCCGCGATGGTTTTGGACCGGGAATGGAATATCTTGAGGCAAAACAAATCGGCCCTGCACCTCATCGCCAAATGCTTGCCCAAAAAACAACTCGCGCGTTTTTCGCAAAACGGAAAATTGAATTTCCTGCGGGTAATGTGCGCTCCCGGCGGCTTACGAGATCACATCCGCAGTTGGGCTCGGACCGGACCGGCATTATTGGCGCGTTTGCGGCGGGAAGCGATGGCTTATCCGGGATCGCCCTCGATCCGTCTGATGGAGGAGCTGCTTCAGAGCGGTGCTTTTCCGGGCTTTATCGAATCAGGGGATGCGCCCGCCGACGTGGTCATACCCCTGGAAATCATGGTCGATGGCGCCAGCCTGCGGTTTTTCAGCATGCTGACGACTTTTGGCGCGCCACAAGACATCACACTCCAGGAACTGCATGTGGAGATGTCTTTCCCCGCGGATGAGGCCACCGACCGGTTATTGCGTGCGTGTCCCTTGCAATAAACCGCCACGACCCAGCCTTCACGTCATGGCGGCGTGTTCGGCCAGACGCAGCCCCGAAGCGAGGCAGGCGCTGAGCGAAATGCCGTCGCGCACGTGGCCGCCGATGAGCAGACCGGGGAAATTTTTTTCCGCCGCGCTCATGGCGTCGAGAAACCGGCTGTAACCCAGATTATATTGCGGAATGGCGTGCGGCCAGGCGGTGTGACGGACGAAAACCGGATCGTCGTGGACATCGAGGAGGGAGC
>DASRHD010000340.1:0-3739 GCA_035650695.1 Opitutaceae bacterium | reverse complement strand
GCTAAAATTGCCAGGGACACCTCCAGCGGATGCTGCGGCGCCGGTGTTTCCTGTTGCGGCTCCTCGCCGCAGGACAGCGAGAAACTCGCCCAGGAACTCGGCTATTCTGAAGAGGAACTCAAGGCGTTGCCGGAGGGAGCGAACATGGGATTGTCCTGCGGGAATCCAGCCGCCCTTGCCGCGCTTAAGCCGGGCGAAGTGGTCCTCGACCTCGGAAGCGGGGGTGGATTTGACGTGTTCATCGCCGGGCGGAAGGTGGGTGCGACGGGCCGTGCCATCGGCGTGGACATGACCGCGGACATGCTTGCGAAAGCGCGCCGCAATATTGCCGGTTACCGGCAGCAGACCGGTCTCGATAACGTCGAATTTCGGATGGGCGAAATCGAGCACCTGCCCTTGGCGGACAATAGCGTCGATGTGATCATCTCGAACTGCGTCATTAACCTTTCACCCGACAAGCCGCAGGTCTGGCGGGAAATATCCCGGGTGCTCAAGCCCGGCGGCCGGGTCGCCGTCTCGGACATGGCGCTGCTCAAGCCGCTGCCTCCCGAAGTTTTCAAACTGATGGAGGCCCTTATCGGCTGTGTCGCTGGAGCGTCCCTGGTAAGCGAGACTGAGCGCATGGCGCGCGATGCCGGCCTGGAAAAGATCTGCCTCAAGTCCAAGCCGGACTACGTCGCCGCGATGGTGAGTTTTGAAGATCCGCTTTATCAAAAAATCATCGCCCATCTTCCCGCCGACGTTAGACCGTCGGACTACATCACCAGCCTGGAAATCCAGGCATACAAGCCAGGCGGCAAGTGTTGCGGGCCGGATTGCTGTTCAAATGAATAATCCCGCGCCCAAGCGCCTCGCTTTTTTCGAGCGCTATCTCACGCTGTGGGTCTTCCTTTGCATGGTGGCCGGGGTGGCGGCCGGAAAATCGTTCCCTGCCCTGGCGGCAAACTTGAGCCGGATGCAGTTTGGCCGCGATTCACAGGTCAACATTCCCATCGGCGTGCTGCTTTGGCTGATGATTTATCCGATGATGCTGAAGGTGGATTTTGGGGCGATTCGCGGGCTGGCCCGAAAGCCGAAGGGACTGCTGGCGACCCTCTTCGTCAATTGGCTGGTGAAGCCGTTCAGCATGGCCCTGCTGTCATGGATTTTCATCCAGCATGTTTTCTCTGCCTGGATCGAGCCGGAGACGGCGAGAAACTACACGGCCGGCCTGATCATCCTCGCGGCGGCGCCCTGCACCGCCATGGTGTTTGTCTGGTCGTATCTCACGGAGGGGGATCCGGCCTACACCCTGGTGCAAGTGGCGGTGAATGATTTGGTGATGCTCGTGGCCTTTGCGCCGATTGTCATGCTGCTCTGCGGAGTGGCGCATGTCATCGTGCCGGCGAGAGTTCTCCTCACCTCGGTCGTGGTGTTCATTGTCGTCCCCCTGACGGCCGGCTGGCTGACGCGAACCGCACTGCTCAAATCGCATGGCAGGGAGTGGTTCGAGCAGAACTTCCTGCCAAAATTTCATCCGGTGATGATCGGCGCGCTGCTTCTGACCCTGGCGCTGATTTTCGCCTTTCAGTCCAAAAATCTCACCGATCGCTGGCTGGCCGTGTTGCTTCTGGCCGTGCCGATCATCATTCAGGTCTACTTCAACTCCGGCCTGACGTATCTGCTGATGCGGAAACTGCGCGTGGAACACAGCGTCGCCGCGCCTGGATCACTCATCGGCGCGAGCAACTTTTTCGAACTGGCAGTGGCGGTGGCAATCACCCTGTTCGGCGCAGACTCGCCGGCCGCGCTGGCCACGGTTGTCGGGGTCCTGGTCGAGGTGCCGGTGATGCTCTCCGTCTGTAATATCTGCAACCGATCCCGCGATTGGTATAACCAGAAATTGAACCATGAAGAAAAAAGTCCTGTTCCTTTGTGTGCACAACAGCGCCCGCAGCCAGATGGCAGAGGCGTTTCTTAACCACATTTGCCGCGACGACTTCGAGGCCACCAGCGCCGGCCTCGAACCGGGCCGGCTCAATCCCCATGTGGTGGAGGTCCTGCGGGAGGTCGGCTTGGATATTGCGGGCAAGAAGACGACCGACGTATTTGAAGTCTTCAAGTCCGGCCAGAAATTCGACTACGTTATCACCGTCTGCGACGAAGCGAATGCCGAACGCTGCCCGATCTTTCCCGGCACGACAAAGCGGCTGCACTGGGGTTTTCCCGATCCGTCCTCCTTCAAGGGAAGCCGGGACGAAATTCTTCGGAAGACGAGAAAGGTCCGTGACGCAATTAAGGAAAAAATAGAAGGCTGGTGCGGCGAAATGTGCGCGGCGGACCGCTGCTGATAATCTCCGGCGGAAAGAAGTATTTGGAAACAACCATGCTTTCAACGAAGTCGATGGTCACAAAAGTTTCCGCTTCCATTTGACCTCCGGCCGGTCGCGACCGGCGAAAATTCGGTGGAATCCGCCGTCAACAGCGGCGGCTGCAAATGATATGCAATCCTCGTCTCGCATAATATAGCGCAATACAATTGCGCTTTCAGCCGCTACTTTTTGGTCATGTACAGCGTTAGAGGATGACTTGCCGTAATATTTACCAATGTAAGTCATATGGGTATTGGAAAGGAAATGTAGCCTCCGCATATGCAGAGGCCACCCCGGGAATTCACCCTATTTTTCTGCGGGGCGCAATCGCAGCCAAACTTCAACCCCGTATATAATGAAAATGAAATTCTTGCCTATTTTGGCGTTCATTTCGACTGCGGCATTGTCCGCGCAAACGACTCTTAACTACGAAGCGGAAAACCTCTCCTACACCGGCAGCGGAGCAACCACGTCGGTCCAGACCGACACCAACTCCAGCGGCGGCAAGTGGGTCGAACTCGCGGGCAACAGCACCGGCGACAATATCAGCTTCACCGTGCCGAACGTTCCAGCCGGCACCTACCAGCTGAAAATGGAATGGAAGGGCAACAACAACCGCGGCAAGCTCCAGCTCGCGGTCGACGGTGCCAACCTCGGCTCGGTCCTCGACCAGTACGCTTCGGGCCAGAGCTATCCGACCACCACCTTTGGCAATGTGACCTTCAGCGCCACGGCCAATCACACCGTGCGCCTGACCGTCACGGGCAAGAATTCCGCCTCCAGCGGCTACATCCTCTCCGCCGACAAGTTCACCCTGGTTGGCCAGACCGTCAACCCCGTCGCCGCTCCGGTTTTCAGCCCCGCTCCCGGTACCTACATCTCCGCCCAATCGGTGACGATCACTTCGGCGACCAGCGGTGCCTCGATCCGCTACACCACCGACGGCAGCACGCCGTCGGAAACCGCCGGCACGATCTATTCCGGTCCGGTCTTTATTGGCGGCACAGCGACCCTTAAGTCTATTGCCTACAAATCGGGTTTACCCGACAGCAGCGTCACCACCGGCACCTACACGATTAACCCGCCGCCTCCGGCAGCGACGCCAACTTTTAGTCCGGCCGGCGGCACCTATGTCAGCGCACAGTCGGTAACGATCAGCTCGGCCTCACCTGGCGTTTCCATTCGCTACACCACCGATGGCAGTGCGCCCAGTGAGACGGTCGGTACGCTCTATTCCGGCCCCGTGACGGTGAGCGGCAATATCACCCTCACGGCCATCGCTTACGGCACCGGCTATAGCGATAGCGCGGTGAACAGTGCCAATTATACGATCAAACCGCCGGCCGCAGCACCTGTTTTCAATCCGGCTCCGGGCACCTACACCTCCA
>DASRHD010000339.1:0-11579 GCA_035650695.1 Opitutaceae bacterium | reverse complement strand
CGCCGGTGTCCTCGAGAAGAAGTGCGTCGCTGTTGAGAAGCATGACATAGGGGGCGCGGCTGCGGGCGAAGCCAAGATTGTTGGCCCGGCCGAAACCGAGGTTCTCCCCGCTCTCCACCAAAATCACCTCGGGATATTTTTCCCGCACCATCGCCGGGCTGCCGTCAGGGGAGGCATTATCGACGACAATGACCTCGAAAGGCAGGCCGGTGGTGTGCCGGTAAATCGAGGCGAGGCACGCATCGAGCAGTTCGCGCGTGCTGTAGCTGACAATGATGAAGGCGAGTTTCGGCGGCATGGTTCAGACCAGCTCGTTTTTTTCCCCCGGACCGGCGAAATGGAAGCTGCACTCCGGCAGACTCTCGGTCACGACCGCACCGGCGCCGATGAAAGTATCGTGCCCGACGGTAAGATTTCCGATGATGCGCGCACCGCAGCCGACCACCGTGTTGTCCTCGATCACCACCCGGTCATCCGGGCGTTCATCGAAGCGGGGCCCGGTGGCGATTGTGTTGTGGTGGACGAGAGCGATGTTGTTGCCCAGGCGGACCTTGTCGCCGATGTAAATGCCATTGGCATGATAAAGAATGAAATGCTCGCCGATGACCGCCTGTGAGCTGATGTCGGCGGTAAAAAGCACCGTGTTGATCCCGTGCAGCGCCCCGGCGGCCCAGGTCCAGCCGCTGGTATGCAACCAGTGCTGGAACCGATAAATGACCACCGCCAGGGCGGCGGGGTTAAAAAGAAGTTTTAAATAGGACACCGCGCCGTAGCGTTTATGGTCGAGCCGGCAGCGTTCCCGTGTATCCAAAGAAATAATACGCAAGGTTTGCCGGAAGTTCATGGCGGATTAGGCGGCCTTCCGCTGAATGGTTCTCCCCAGCACAATCGAGTCGGCCGGAATCGACTCGGTCACCACCGTATTGGGACCGATCCAGGTATTGGATCCAATGGACAAATTGCCGATGATGCGCGCACCGGCGCTGATCACGACGTTGTCTCCGATTATGATGTAATCGTTGACCACGTCCAGGCCGATGCGGGGTCCCAGCGAGGTCGTGACCTGATGGGTCAAAACACAGTTGCGCCCGATTTTGGTGTGTCCGTGCAGCATGATGCCGACCGGGCTGAGCAGGACGAGCCCTTCTCCGATGTCGGTCTCGGGTTCGACTTCAAAGGCGAAGAAAACCAGGTTGGCCAGGGCGATGAACTTGTTCAGCAGCGGAATGCGTTTGCGGTGAAGCAGGGCCTGAAACCGCCAGACGGCCAGGACCAGGCCAGCCGGCGTCAGCAGCGCGCTGAGGCCGGACCAGAAGCCGGGAACGCCGCCCCGGTAACGGATGCGCGCCACCAGGTCGGATTTGATCAGGTGGAGGGTGCGGCCAAAGGTGAGGGACGTGCTCATGCTTTTTCCGCCTGCAACAGGCGCAACATTCCATCCCGCTCATTCCGTCGGAAGGCGCCAAGCACGCCCAGCGTGGCCAGATAGGCCAGTCCACCGGCCACCGCGGCAACGACCCAATTCAAGTGCAGGAACGCCGTCGCCGCCGCCATGGCGGTGATCGTGGCGGCCGCCGGCCGCCAGAGGGATTCCAGCGGTTGCAGACTCCCGATCTGCCGGCCGACGAGAATGAAACGCGTCACGACCTGCAGGGTGAGGCCGCCCAGGACGCTGAAAGCCGCGCCCATCAGGCCAAAGAGCGGGACGAGGACGACGAGCAGTACGATCAGACCGCTGGCCCCGATGGCGAGGGTCTGCAGATCGATGTGCTGCTTGCCCTTGGCGACGATGGCCGCTGACATCACCTGGTCGATCGATTGCAGGCAGCAGGTCCAGATCACCACTTTGAGCACCGTGGCGGAAATGGCATAGGTCGTCTTCCCTGGAAAGAGGGTGACGAACATCGGATGGGCCACCACGGCAAGGAGTGCCGCCACCGGCAAGACTCCCATTGCCATGACCTTGATCCCCTGGCGGCAGGAGTCGGCCAGGTCGGGCCCGGTTCCCCGGCCCTTGCGCGCGAGTACCGGGATGAGATTGATCGTCAACGCGGTGGGAATGAGCATGACCAGATCGATGAAAATATAGGCGGCGCCAAATTGTCCGGCGGCCGCGTCACTCAGCATCCACGGTAAGATCAGCGGGGTGGCGAAACGAAGCACCATGGCCAGGACGGTAATGCCGACAAAAGTCGGCACCTGGCGGAGAAAATTCCCAAAAAAGGCCCGGTCCACCTTCCAGGGCTCGGTGGAAAAGGAAGGTTTGACCGTGCGCCAGTAGGCCAAGGGAAGCACCCAGCGGATGATCGCCATACCGGCAATGACCGGCAGGATGCCGTAACCGAGGGTAATCAGGACAATCCCCGTCACCGTGCGGATCACCGCCTCGACGCCCTGAATCAAACCGCATACCGTGGTCCGGCCCATGCCGATCAGCAGGGAAATCCCCACCAGGCTGGCCGCGGTGGCCGGAAGACTGCCCGCGACAATGAAAAGACCGTGGCGGATGGTCTGACTGTAACCGCTGCCGAAAATCGCCAGCCCGTTCATCAGGACGATGCCGACGAAGGCCACCAGCAGCGAAAAAATCAGCGCGTGCAGGCCCAGCTTCTTGAGCTGCTGGGGATGGAGCGAAGTTTCCCGGATGACGTAGGTCTGCATCCCGAGCAAGGCGATGAAATCGCCGATCAAGAGATAGGAGAAAAGCGTCCGAAAAACACCCAGCGCGCTGGCCGACTGACGTGCGATCAGCCAGGTCAGAACCAGCGAGCTGATCGAGCCGAGAATACGCGCTCCCGCCTGCGCGACGCTGTTGAAAAGAGGACCGGAACGGCGGCTCATGCGGCAGTTTCCCTCGTATTTGAATTTGCGATACGGCTGCAGCAAATCATCAGCGCGTTGACGAAGAGGGGCATGACCATGGTCTTGTCGTCGTAAAAAAGCTCGAGATTGTACTCGACCAGGGTCGAGCCAAAGACGCCGAGCAGCGCCACCCCCACCCACCAGAGGAGCGGATCCCGCGCCTGGAGGGCGCTCAGCACGGTGCGCAGCATTCGCCATTGAAACCAGAGGAAAAGCGCCAGTCCGACCAACCCCAGCTCCGCACCGACCAGCAGAAACTTGTTATGGGCCGGGAGCGAGGAGTGGTACCATTTGTTCTCAATCTCCAGATCGGCTACCTCCATGTTGCCGATAAAACGGTTGGCCCGGGTTTGGCCGGGAGGCAGCCAGACATTGTACTGCCACTGAATGCCATTGCTCGTCATCAGCTTCCCGTTGATGTAATTTCCCGGCCCCACCCCGACGAACGGATGGTTTTCCAGGTGCTCGAGCGCGAGCAGAGCGAGATGGATGCGCGACATGGAGGCGCCTTCATCGGCTTTCGTGACGCGCTTGATGATGAGCGGGGAAAACGAGCCCACCACCACCAATCCCAATAGCGCGCCCAGGCCCAGCGCCAGCCAGCCGAAACGGTTGATCCGGCCATGCCTCCAGGCGGTCGCGAGGATGATGGTCCCCGCCAGCGAGCAGGAAATCCATGAGGTGCGCGAGACAGTGACGATGATCGCGCACAGACTGGCCAGGAGGACGAACGTCATGATGCCGCGCCAAACCCAGTTGCGAACCATGAAAAGAGCGATGATCGGCACGGTGAAAAGCACGTGGTACATCGCTTGTTGATTGGGATGCCCGACCGTGCCGGTAGCGCGAGTGATCGAAGATTCCTCTCCGCTGCTGGTGGGAACCGAAATCAATGCCGCTTCAGCAGCCTTGGGCGAAAATCCCATGTGTTTTTTCATCACATAAGAGGCGCCCAGAATAGAGGCCTGCATCAGCACGGCGGCCGCGACGGTCACCAGCACCATCAACAGCTCCTCCCGCGTCCGGATGGCCGATGACAGAACCACCAGGAAAACCAGCATTTTCGTCCAGTGAACCAGCTGGAGTAATCCCTCGCTCGTCGGCCAGTTGCAAAAAAACTCGACCAAGACCCATCCGACGAGGAGGGCGAAGGGCGTGATCGCCGCAGACCAGTGAAAGACCTTGCGGCGGAACAGCGCGGCTTCGAGCAGCAGGCCCGCGGTCAAAAGATAAAGCGCGATGTCCGCCCCGGACACGACCAATGGCGAGATTCTAAAGTCCGGATACTGCGATTTGAAGACCGGAAAAACTTTCTCCAAGCTGAGGGGAAGCGCGAAAGCCCAGGCGCAAACGAGCCAGATGCGGCGGTTGGGGAGGACCATCAGGCAGGCCAGGCCGGCGAACCCCACGATGATGATGCCGAAGGTCAACAACTTCATGTCACCCCACATGGGCAGGAACAGTCCGGCGATGACCGCCAGGCCCAGCGCGGCCGCCTGACAGAGGCGGTGGGGGGCAAGCAGACGAGGCAGGACACTATTCATGGCGGGATGGCTTCGAAAATGCCCTTAGGATTTCACGTCGCAGTGGATCACACCCAGAACCGGCGCACCGATGCCGGCGAGCACGGCCGCCGCCTGGCCGAGGCAGTTCCTTCTCGATGCCCGACGATTGGTCACAAGGAGGGATTGGTCAGCGCTTTTTGCCAGGACCGCCGCTTCTCGCGAATTGAGCAGGCCGCCGGCGTGGATCACGACCGTCCCGTAATTTTTGCGGCAATATTCGATCAGGCGGGCCCAGGCCTCCCGGCTCGATCCGGCCTCGTCGCGCAATTCGAGGCGCCCGGTGCCGATGAAGGCCAGATGGGGAAGCTTGGTTGGCCGGATGGCGTTGTTCAATGCAGTGGATCCGGCCAGCACTTCGAGCAGGCCAGGCTCGGTTTTGGCGCCGGCGGCTTCGCTCAGCACCGGACGGTCGAAATTCGCGGCGGCGAGAAGCACATTGCCTTCGCGGTCGCGGGCGAGCAGCGCCGCCAATTGCAGCGCAACTTCCGCCGTCGCTGCTTCATCTTCGGCGCTGGTCACGACGACGATGCCGGCTTTTTCCCGGTCGAGGAGCCCAAGCCGGCCCACGGCTTGAAAGAGGGCGGGACGCGCTCCGGCCAGCGGCAGATCATTGAGCTGGGCGAAATCGAGCGAGCTCACACCGGAGGGGGGAATGACACCGAGCACGGGCAGGCCGGAAGCGGGCGTAATGTCGCTGGCCACGAACAGACGCGGATCGAGCACGTTGAGGAGAAGAATCGCGATGCAACCGATAAACATGCCCCCGATCAGGGCGCCCCCGACTGGCAGGCCGTAATGCATCAGCGGCGTAAGCTTGGTTTTTTTCGGCGTAATGCCACGCTCGACGATGGAAAGATTGTTCTGGCCGGTCTCATAGAGATCGGCGACCAGCTGGAGCTGGCGTTGCTTGATCCGGATGGCGCTGAGCCGCTCGCTCAACGCGTCGACTGCCTCCTCCCGCGCAAAAAGGAGGCGGTCGCGCTTCAGTTCGGCCTCGTCCTGGACGATCTGCGGGGCGGTTTCGGCATAGGTCTGACGGAGAATTACCAGTTCCGCCTCCAGATCCGAGATGGCCTTGGCCAGCCCGGACGTCAGGGGATTGCTGTTCAGGTCGTCAGGCCGCTCGGTAGGCAACGGGACATCGGCGTCCGCCGGAGCGGAGTGCAAACGGTCGATCTCGGCCTGGACGGCCTGCGCCTGCTCCTCCAGTGTCTGCCGGGCGGCCAGGGCCGCGTTTTTCGAACGCAGACTGTATTCCTTGATGAAGGCCTCGCAGAGGCCGTTGACTTCGTCCGCCACTTTTTCCCGGGTGTTCGATTTGATCGATACATTGATCAGTTCATCGCGGGAGCTGCCGCCGCTGTGCTGTTCCATCATCAGCGTGGTGGCGTCGATCGACGGCTTCAGATCATCGGCCAGGTAGGTGTATTTGAGCCGGGGATTGGCCGCCAGCAGCTTGTCCTCCGGCTCGCGGCCGAGGAGCGGCAGGATGAGGGCCATGGCTTTCCCGAAGAGCACCTTGTAGGCCGGGCGGGCGATATCGGCGCTCTCCACTCCCACCGTTTCAATCATCCGACCGGCCACCGGCAGGCTCTTGATGATTTCCGCCGTGCTCGCCCCCGTGGGGGCGATGAGCGGCGGCGCAATGCCCCCGTAGAGCACATCCGTTCCGCCTTCGTTTCGGATCAGCAGCTGGGCCGTGCTCTTGTAGGTCTCGGGGATCAAATAGCAGAGCCAGAGCGCAATGAGTGGAGCAATCAGCGCGCAGGCGGCGAAAAGTTTCCAGCGAATGAAAAACTTTTGAACGATGCTCCCGGCCGAAACCGCCGGGTCGGCGTCAAGGCTGGTGGCAAGGAGACGGGCTGGGTCGATGGTGGGTTTAGTCACGTGGCAAGCTCGATAGTTGAATCGCGGATAAAGGCCGGGGTCGGGCGAACGACAGATTCAAGCAAACCGTCCACCCCGGCGACAAAGCGGGCCCAATCGTATTTCTCGACGCTGAGACGGGCCTGCTCGCCCATCTTGCGCACGGTCTCGGGCCGGTCGGGCAGCGGGCGGATGGCGTCGGCCCAGGCCTCCACCGTCGGTTCCAGCAACCATCCCGTCACGCCGGCCTTCACGCTCTCCTTCGGCCCTCCACTGGCGTTGGCCATTACCGGTTTCGAGCGGAGCATGCCTTCCAGCACGGCCATGCCCCAATCTTCATTCAGCGGAGTGAAGAGCACGGCGTAAGCCGTTTCATAAAGCCGGTGGAGCTGCTCGTCGGACGGGCTGACGACAAACTCAACCCGAATGCCGGCCGCGCGCTGTTGCAATTCCTCAAAGTAATCTCGGCTTTTTTGGTCGACAAAACCGGCGACCACCAGGCGCCACGGCGCGGGTAAATCGGCGGCCCGAAAGGCATCGATCGCCAGCTCGATGTTCTTCGTCCAGGAAATCCGTCCCGGCACCAAAAGGAACGGTTCATAGCTGACCTGCGACGGCGCATCGGCGATGTCAATGCCGGGATGATGAAGGACCATGCGCCGGCTTTCCGGATAAAGATGATTTTTCACGATTCGCTCTTTCACTTCGAGGCTGGTTGCCACCACGCCGTCGAAATGGCGCCAGGCCAGCCGGTCGACGAAGCCGAAGACGTTTTTCAAAAGATGATATGCCAGTCGGGCCAGCGGCTGACGGCTGCGCAAGGCCTCCTGCGCATAGCATGGATCGTAGACCGCGCGCAGCGGCGTCGAACAGATGCAGACCGACGGCAGATCGTTGTTGCGGAAAGTGGTGAGCGGCCCCAGGCCGTCGCACCAGACGACATAAGCATCAAAGCCCTCCAGCGGAAGCCGCGTGCGAGCGATGGCGAGCGCCGCCTTGAAAACGGACCCGATGTCGCGGCGCACGCTGATGTCGCCCACGGGCACGACCTTGAAATTGGCGAACTCCTCAAACGTATTCGCCGGTTCATAATGACTGGTAAAAACGGTCCAGTCATGGCGGCTGCGCGAAATCAGCGCCTGCATGGAGCGCTCAATCCCTCCCTTAAGATAAACCCACGGATAATAGACGGCGATTTTTAGTGGTTTCATGGCTGGATAAGATTTCGCAATAAAAGTCCTCCTGCTGCTGGGCGATGACATCCCAGCGATATGCCTGCGCCTGCCGGCGCGCTTCCTCGCCCATCCGCTGGCATTGCTCCGGGCTCAGCCAGAGTCGCGCTACCGTCCGGCCGAACGCTTCGCTGTCGAATTTCGTGATCGGTTCCGCCCAGGGCGGCGCCGCCAATTCATTAAGGTGATCGATGTCAAAGCAGACGATCGGCTTGCCCGCCGCCATGGCTTCGATTCCGGCGATTCCGAACGTCTCATATCGCGAGGGCATGACAAAAAGCCGGCAGCGCGCCAGGGTCTCCCGTTTGGCCGCACCTTCGACCCGGCCGACAAATCGGATCACTCCCGCCAGACCGTCACGTGCCACCGCCGTCTCCAGTTCCGCACGGGCCGGCCCGTCGCCGGCGATGACAAGGGGAACCTTTGCCGGACCGCAAACTTTTCGCCATGCCTCAAGCAACAGGTCGAGCCCCTTGTGTTCGGTATCCAGCCGTCCGAGGAATAACGCGTATTCCCCTTCCCCCCCGCCTTGAACAAACGCGTTGTCATCGATGCCCGAGACGATGCGGCGGACCGTCGCGTCGGGCAGGAGCGACTGCATTTCGCGTCCCATCGCGTGGGATTGCACGATCACATAGCGGTAACGGCCGGTCTGCGCCATGCGCCGCATCCACCGGCGGAAGGGCAGATGATAGCGCTTTTCCCATTGCTGGAAGAAATTCCACTGCATGTTGATGACGACGGGCGCCCGGGTCCACCACGGCAGGCCGCAGAAGCCGACCGGCGGCGTGAATTCCTCGATTACCAGGTCGTGCGGGGTCCGCGCCACCGCCGGGCCCAGGGCGGCAAGAAAGGAGAGATGCGGCGACAGTCCAAAGGGAGGCAGGCGAAAACCCAGGCGCCGGTAGCGCACGCCGTTCCGCTCCAACCGCCGCCGGCAATTTTGGTAAACGGAGGTGAAGACGGTAACATCGTGCCGCGCCGCCAGGCGCGAATTCACCGCAAAGGTGCGGACCGGCTGGCCGCCACGGAGCGGGTTCTCCAAATCGTCCGTGTCCGCATGCAGAATGCGCAATCGATCGGTCATGGCTGGTCTCCGCTTCTTCCCGCTCCGCCGGATGCAAAGGCCGGTTTCAATGGCGGATGATGTGTTGGGCGCCTGGGGCGTCCACCGGACGGCGAACGGGCGGTTCCGCAAATCTTCGCAGGATTGTCGGAAGGGAATTCATTGAATGGAAAGGTTTGCGGCACTGAGCCAATCGCATGCCAGTTCGGTCAAGCGTGGCCCCGCCGATCCGCCGGACTCGCTCAAGAGGCGGCGCAGTCCGGCGCGGGCCGTTGCGGCCAAGCTGCCGCCCCTGCCACCGGAGGCGGTGGCGTTGATGCGGCCCGTTGGGGAGCCCGAGTCATATGGTTTTTTGGCGCGCGGAGCGCGGTTCATGCGCTCATTTCCGGGCGGGCCAGGAGGCCGGGCGGATAATGGGCATGGGAAACGGAAGAAGAAAAAGTCAGACCTCGCGCCGGCAGGCAGACCTGCACCGGACGGCCGAGCAGCAGGAGAAGGATGCGCACCCGCTCGGATTTGGGATCAAAATGCAAAACCCGCCCCTCCATCTGCTGAAAGCAGCCGGCGACGATTTTCACCCAGGAACCTTCTTCGAAAAGAGGCTCGCCGGCCTGCTGGGCCGCCTGCTCGACCTGGCTGCGCAAGAAATCGATCACTTGATCAGCCATGGCCGGGGGATGCCCGTCAAAGGAGAGAACGCCGGTGATGCCCGTGGTGCTGAGCACATGGCGCGACTGGTCAGGATGAACAAAGCGGGCAAAAATGTACCCGGGAAAAAGCGCCTCGGTGATCAAACGGGCCACGCCCTGACGGGTCGACCGCCAAAGTCGCAGCCGCGGCGCGAATACCTCGATTTGCACCCGCTTCCGTAGGTTGAGCGCGGCAATGTGTTCACGCTTCGGCTGGGTGCGCAGACAGAACCAGGCGGGCGCAAGGCCGGGCCGGAGAGTGGCGCTTGTGGACTGATGAAGCAGGTTCAAACACGGCAGGGTTTCTCGGGGGTTTTACTTGAGCAAGAGCGTTCCCCCTACCCGTACAACAATCAGGTTTTCCCTGATGACCTGACCCGGGCGGAGATGAGGGACGGGCAATGCATCCGCCGATTTCGGCCTTTTCGGCCATCTGTTACGCTGGGGTGGAACGAGTTTCGAGAAAGAATGCAAAATGCTTAAAGATCGCAAGGAAGGCGTGCTGTACCTGCACTGGTTCGCGTTGAGCGTGACCGCCGTGGGGTTATATTTGGGCTGGGTGGCGTTTGCCCACGCCTGGCATGGGCTGCACCCGGTGGAAGGACCATATGTCCTGGTCTACCTCCTCGGGGTGGTGGTGGCGAGTTTCTGGGTCCATCAGGGGATGCACGGCGTGGGGCACCGGCTGGGCAACATGGGGTTGATCGAAGCCATGCGGTTGTCCCGCCAGCAATTGCTGCGGTTCATCGCCGTGCTTTTCACCCTCGCCTTCGTGATCAAGGACAATGATCTGCCGCGACGTTTTCTCGTCGGCTACATTCTGCTTCTGGCGGTGATGCTGACGGTGGCGAACTTGTGGTTTCCTACCCTTCTCGCCCGTCTGTTTTTCCGACGGGTGCTGATGCGCACGGTGTTGGTGGCGCGGCCGGAAGAGGTGATGAAATTGCATGACTTGATGACCACGCGCGAGCATCTGGGGATCAAGATCGTGGGCTGGGTGGGGGCGGGCACCTCGGGGGGCAGTCTGCCCAAACTGGGCGAACTGGCAGAGCTGCGCCGGGTCTTGGGGGAGCATGAGATCGGCCAGGTGGTGATTTCCCAGCATAGTTTTCCGCCGGAGGAGGGCCGGGCGATCGCGCAGTGCGCCGAGGAGGCGGCGTGCCGGGTGCGGTTTTTCGTGCATGTTCAGCGGTATTTTCCCGAGCAGCCGGTCAGCGTGGAGCACGAGGGACCGTTCACCTTCGTGACCCTGACCCGGGAGCCGTTGGAGAATCCGGTCAACCGGACGTTGAAAAGGTTGCTCGACATCGCGGTGGCGCTCCCCGTGGTGCTGTTCGCCCTTCCGCCCCTGGCCATGCTGGTCTGGCTGATGCAGCGGCGGCAGTCTCCCGGGCCGGTCCTGCACCGGCAGTACCGTTCGGGGTTGAATCGGAAAAAGTTTTTGATCTACAAATTCCGGACGATGCACGTGGCGCAAAGCGCCGTTTCCCTCTCCAAGCAGGCGCAGCAGAATGACGCCCGGATCTATCCGTTCGGCCGGTTTCTGCGGCGGACGAGCCTGGATGAGTTTCCCCAGTTTCTCAATGTCTTGATCGGCGAAATGAGCGTGAGCGGACCCCGGCCGCATCTGCTGGAGCATGATGAGCGCTTTTCCAAAATTGTCCGGGCCTACTACAGCCGGCATTTCGTCAAACCGGGAATCACCGGCTTGGCCCAGTGCCAGGGCTTCCGGGGCGAAATCTCCGAACCGGCCCTGCTCCACCAGCGCATCGGCTACGACATGATGTATATTCGCCGCTGGAGCCTCGGCTTGGATTTGCAGATCCTCCTGCGCACCATCCGCCAGGTCGTCTTCCCTCCCCGCTCCGCTTACTGAGACCGACGGCCGGGGCGGCCGCGCGGAAATGACAGTCGGCACTGATTCAGGCCGCCACCGCGGTTTTGCTTCGGCGGGTGTTGCCGTTTGTCCGGCTCATGGCGAGGCCCATCCGCGCGCGCCGCAATAGCAGCGCCGGAGCATCGCCTTTCCGGAAAAATACGCATCGTCCGATCTGCTGCAGCTCCTTGCTGCTCGGAGTCACCAATGCGGAAATCAGCAGCACCGGTGTATCGAAACCTTCCTTGCGCAGCGTTTCGGCGACATTCAGGCCGCTCTCTTCTCCCAGCATGACGTCCAACACGATCATGTCGGGATGCGAACGCTTCATGGCGCGAAACATTTCTGCGGACGATTCCGCCATGTCGCAGACCTCCATGTCCGGCTCGCCATTGATCAATGTTTTCAGGGAGTGGACGAAAA
>DASRHD010000338.1:0-4296 GCA_035650695.1 Opitutaceae bacterium | reverse complement strand
ACCTGCCTGCGCCGTTTCAATCTGCGCTCCGCCATTCCCCCTCCGCACCGAGATGAAGCGTCTGCTCTACGAATTCCACGAGTCGATTCGCATCGCGTTCGCCCAGCTGCGGGCAAACAAGATGCGCTCCGTCCTCACCGCCCTCGGCGTCATCATCGGGATCGTCGCCGTCACGCTCATGGGCACGGCCATCCGCGGCATTGACGTCGGCTTCAACCGCAGCCTTTCCATGCTCGGCGACGATATTGTCTACGTGCAGAAGTGGCCGTGGGGCCACGTCGACGACTGGTGGAATTACCGCAACCGCCCGAATATCCGCACCGGCTACGCCGCCGTGCTCAACCGGATCATCGCCGCCACCCCCAACTCACTGCTCGACGTCGCTGTGCCGGACGCCGCCTCGATGCGCGCGATCAAGGTCGGCGACAACCAGGTCAACGCCGTCTACACCATGGGCACGAACGCGGACTACGCCCGCATTCTTGTGCCGGAATTTTATGAAGGCCGCTTTTTCAATGAAATCGAGGCCAACAATGCCCGCCAGGTCTGCATCCTGGGCTACGATGTGGCCGATGCGCTTTTTCCCGCCGGTTCCGCCCTCGGCCAGTCCGTGATCCTGCACGACGAGCCGTTCAAGGTCATCGGCGTGCTGGCCAAGCAGGGCAGCTTTCTGGGCATTTTCAGCTTCGATTCCCAGGCCGTCATTCCGCTCACCACCTACGAAAAATATTTTTCCGCCAACCAGGACTCCGAGATCCGGGTGAAGGTGAAGGACAAGACGCGCCTGGCCGCGGCCGAGGCCGAGCTGACCGGCGCGATGCGGCGCGTGCGCGGGCTGCGCCCGGGGGAGCGGGACAATTTTTCGATCAACGAGCAGCAGGCCTTCAAGGCCCAGCTTGATCCGGTGCGCAACGGCATTGCCATGGCCGGGCTGTTCATCACCGGCCTTTCCCTCTTCGTCGGCGCCATCGGCATCATGAACATCACCTTCGTCAGCGTGAAGGAGCGCACCCGCGAGATCGGCACGCGCAAGGCGCTGGGGGCGCGCCGGCGCACCATCCTGCTGCAGTTCCTCATCGAGGCGGTGTCAATCTGCCTGGTCGGCGGCGTGGTCGGGCTGCTGCTAGCCTATGGATTTTTCGTCGGCGTGGCCCACTGGAAGCCGCAGCTGCCGGTCGAATTCTCGCCCGGGCTGGTGCTGGTCGGCATCGTGGTTTCGGTGATCACCGGCGTCGTCTCCGGTTTCGCCCCTGCGCTGGGCGCATCGCGGCTCAATCCGGTGGTCGCGCTGCGGTATGAATGAATTTTGGATTTTGGAATTTGGATTTTGGATCGGAGCCGATCATGACCGAGAGTGAAATGAAGCAACGGACAAAAACCTTCGCCTTGCGCATTCTCTATCTGGCGCAGGCGCTTCCGCATACGGTCGAGGCTGACGTCATCAAACGGCAAATTGTGCGGTCGGGCACCGCGGTCGCTTCCGCTTACCGGGCAGTCTGCCGTGCCAAATCAGGCCCCGATTTTGCCTATAAATTGAGCGTGGTCGAAGAAGAGGCGGACGAGACGGCCCTTTGGTTGGAATTGATCGTTGAGGATGGAATGTTGTCGGCGGAGAAAGTGGTCCGGTTGCTCACTGAGGCCAATGAAATCACGGCCATGATGGTCAGTTCGCAGAAAACCAACCGCGCGCTGCGCGCTGCGGACAATCCGAAATCCAAAATCCAAATTCCAAATTCGAGATGAGTCTTTCCGAAGTTCTTCGCCTCGCTTTTGCCGCGCTGGGAGTCAACCGGCTCCGCTCCATTTTGACCATGCTCGGCATCACCATCGGGGTGTTTTCCGTCATCGGCGTGATGACCGCGGTCTCGGCCATGCGCAGCTCGATCGAGTCCGGACTGAGCTTTCTCGGCGCCAACAACTTCCAGTTCGGAAAATATCCGACTAATTTCAACCTGGGCGGCGGCAACCGCTACAAATACGCCAACCGCCGCGACATCACCCTTGCCCAGGCTCAGCGTTACGCCGCCCTGATGGAAGGGGCGGCCTCCTCCATCTGCCTCAAGTGCTGGAATAACGGCGGCTCGCAGGTCGTCTACGGCGGCCATCAAACCAATCCCAACATCGCTTACGGCGGCACCGACCAGAATTTCCTCGTCGCCAACCAGTACAGCATCGATTACGGCCGGAATCTCTCGGACGAGGACGTGGCCCTGGCCCGGCCGGTGGTCGTCATCGGCAAGGACGTCGAGAAGAAACTTTTTCCGCAGGAGAGCCCGGTGGGCAAAACGATCAAGGTCAACACCCACACCTATCTCGTCATCGGCGTGCTGGCCGAGAAAGGCACCTCCTTCGGCCAGAGCCAGGACAGCACCGTGCTGGTGCCGATCACCCGTTTTCTCGAGGACAACGGCTCGACGCGCCGCTCGCTCATGATTGCCACCGAGGCGCCCTCGCACGAGCTTTACAACGCCACGCTCGACAAGGCGATCGCCGCCATGCGCATCGCGCGCGGTTTGCGGCCGGAGCAGGAAAACGATTTCGAGGTCTATTCCAACGACTCGCTCATTTCCGCCTTCGGCAAGGTGGCGGATATCGTGGGGGCGGGCGCGCTCATCATCAGCGCCATCGCGCTGCTCACCGCCGGCGTGGGCATCATGAACATCATGCTCGTGAGTGTGACGGAGCGCACCAAGGAAATCGGCATCCGCAAAAGCATCGGCGCCAAGAAGCGCAGCATCCTGACACAATTTCTCTTTGAATCCGTCACCCTGTCCCTGGTCGGCGGCTTCGCCGGCATCGTGCTCGGCGTGATCGTGGGTGACTTTGTCGCGGCACGAATGAAGGCCGACGCGGTCTTCCCGCTCGGCTGGGCGACGGCGGGCGTGCTTGTCTGCACCGCCATCGGCGTGGGTTTCGGTCTTTATCCGGCGTGGAAGGCCGCGTCGCTCGATCCGATCGCGGCCTTGCGCCAGGATTGACCGTTCAGGCCGGGACGGCCGGAGCCTTGGCTGCCGGACCGTAGGTCGCGCTGCCGAAGCCGAGGATGGGATAGAAAATGAAGCCGAGGAAGGCGAGCCCGATGCCGAAACCGGCCTCTTTTCCGAATGCCTTGGCCACATCAATCGAAACGATAATGGCGATGATCAGGCTGACCAGCGGGATGAGAAAGAGCACCAACCACCAGCCCGGGCGGCCGGCGACCTTCAGCAGGACGTAGAGGTTATAAATCGGGATAATCACGGCCCAGCCGGGCTGCCCGGCCTTGACAAAGACTTTCCAGATACCGGCGACGATTAAAACGATCACAGCAATTTCGAGCAGGAGAACGAACAGCATGGTACCCATGGGAATAACGGATTGAGTTGAGGTGGAGGGTGAATCGGCCGGTGCTAAGCGCCGCGCCGCGTGGAGATTAAGCGTTTTTTCCGCCCAGCCCGCAAGGCCAAATCTCGCCCTTGTCCCGGCCGCCTTCGGCTAACCGCGGCGGATTTCCGAGCCGTGAAACCGGATTTGCAGGCGGAAGACCTTCTTCAGCCGGCACTGGATGAGGCCGGTGGCGAGGTCGACTTTTTCCGGAATTTCGATGCGGTGGAGATCCACCACCGCGTGGTAACCACGCTCGGAAAACACGTCGATCAACATGGCCAGGGCGAGCGGATCGTCGAGCAGCGTGTCCTCGGTGTTGACCAGGGCGAGGCCGGAGATGGCGTGGCGCAGCACAATCGGCATCAATTTTTTTTCGATGAAGGCGACGACCTTTTGGAAAAGCTCGGGATGGTCGAATTCGTAGCCGTCGAGGCGTTTCACCAATTCCTGCCGGGCGTGCACGATGATTTCGCTGGCGACGGGAAGGGCCCGGAGGCGATCGTTCGTCCGCGGGTCAAGTTCGAGCGTGCTCTGATACTGCAGCTCACGGAGGATGTTTTGTTCCACTTCCTCAATCGGTCCCTGCGCGTTGATGAAATGGTAATGGAAAATTTCCTTCAGCGACTGCAGCGCCTCCCAGGTCTGCTCCTTGAAGACCCGGTAGCGGCGGCGGGCCAGCTCCTCGTCGTAATCGGTGGCGCGCTCCTCCAGCAATTCGCCCATGCCGGTCCGCCGGACTTCCTCGTTTTGCGCCCGCACCTCCCGGCCGCGCTTGAGCTGGCGGGCGATGCTGGTGTGCTCGTCGACAAACAGCACCATGATGTGAATGGTCGGCTGGCGGAAATGAATGCCGAGCGGATTCTGGTAGAACTCGCGCCGCAGCTGCTGCATGCGGGTGACGAGGAGCTTGAGGCATTCGACCTGGACCTT
>DASRHD010000337.1:0-2292 GCA_035650695.1 Opitutaceae bacterium | reverse complement strand
CCTGGTCAAGGATGCCGCAGGGCACGCCGACAAAATGATTTTCGGCATGACGGCCGATTTTGGCCAGCGTTTCGCGCGGCACCTCCTGGCCCGTGACGGCAAGAAAAGCCAGCGCCGACGCCAGCTCGACCGCCGCGCTGCTGCTCAACCCCGCCCCGACCGGCAGATCCGACACGATGAGGAAATCAAACCCGGCCGGCACGCGCAGGCCGAAGACAGGCAGGGCGGCGAGCACGCCGAGCGGATAATTGACCCAGCGGACGGCGCCGGAAAGTTTTTGCAGCTCGGTCGCAGACAGCGTCACCGTCTCCGTTGAAAAATCGGTGGCGAAGCGCCGCCGCCCGTCCTCCGTCGGCGCCAGCGCCACCCATGCGGCGTGGTCAATGGGTATGCCCAGCACCGTGCCGCCATTGTAATCGGTGTGGTTGCCGATGAATTCGATTCGCCCTGGAGCCCGGGTAATCACACTAGGCGGACGGCCATACGTAGCCTGAAACTTGGCCAAGAGGGTATTTTTCATCCTAAAACGAACTGACATGCTAAAAAAATCATTCTGGCGCGAGCCAAATCAATTTTTCGTCAGCGCGTCCGGGTCCGCCAAATGTACGGCCAGTCCGGCGCCCGGCGCAAAGCTCAAGCCGGTGTCCGGCGCGAGCCCGAGAAGCGTGAGCAGTGCCAGACCGATGAAGCCCTCTCCTTGCCTTGCGCCCGACCGAAGCTCACCGACTTTTTTTTCACCTTGGAAAAGCGGCGCGGGCAACGCCGGCAGGCGGCCTTCGCCCGCCACGCGCAACAGGCGCCGTCTCACCCGCCCCATCGACTTCAGCCGCGCCATCACCTCCTGGCCCAGATAACATCCCTTGGTGTAGGAAATCGCCGCCGTTTCGAGGCCGCCCTCGTTCGGCAGGTCGGTCGGACCAATATCGCGTGGGACGGCGGCGATCCCGGCTGTGATGCGAAGCTGCTCCATGTCCTCCGCGGAAAGCCGGGGCCATCCCGCCGCCTCCAGCCATGCCTCCGCCGCCGGGCACGCCTTCGCTGGAAGGATGACTTCAACCGCCGGAGCGGCGGCCCGACGGCCGGAAAAACACAGGGCTTTGGGAATTTTGGCCGCGGCCCCTTCTGCGTCCGCACCGATCAGCGAAATTCCGGCCCAAGCCGTGGTTTCGTCCTCCACCATAACGTCGTCGGCGATGATGTACGCCTCCAATCGTTGCCGCAGCGCGTTTGCCGCCGAAAAATAGCTGCCGACCCAGAACGCACTCGCGCCCGCCGACAACACGAAACTGTCCGCCAAGGCGTGCCCTTTTTGATCGAGCCACAGCCCGTAGACGCCTGCCGCCGCCGGCAGAGCGCGAAGGTCATTGGTGAACTGACCTTGTAAAAAATTTATAGCGTCCGCCCCGGCCACGTGCAGCCATGCCCCCGGTTGCCAACAATACATTCCCTTATTTGGTGACGGCCAATCCCTCATTGAAAAATTTTAATTCCTTAAAATTAGTGGGTTGTAAATGTTTTAAGAAATTTTTAGAACTTAGCTTGACTCTATGAGTCATAGTCTTATCCCTTCAATCAAGACTTTCACTTCTCCCGCCTAGCGGGAGTTTTGGGGTAACTAAGAAAGCAATGGGCGGGCCGCTTAGGGGTAGGCGGCCCGCCTCTCTTTTTGCGCCAATGAATCCGGTTGGGCCGGGAAGTTCCGCCGTGAGGTAGGACTTGATCCGCGCTGGAGCGCTTTGCAGTCTCGACCCTCCGTGCAAAAGACCTCCGACCTCAACGTCCTCGAGACGCGCCTCCTGCCCAGCCCCGCCCAGCTTCTTGCCGAGCTGTCCAAGAGCGAAGCCCAGGCGGGGTTTGTCACCCACGCGCGTGAGGAAATTCATCGCATCATTTTCGGCGATGACAAACGGCTCCTGCTCGTCGTTGGCCCCTGCTCGATCCATGATGTGGCCGCCGGCCGCGACTACGCCGAGCGGCTCGCCGCCCTCGCCCGCCAGGTCGCCGACCGCATGCTGATCGTCATGCGCGTGTATTTTGAAAAACCGCGCACCACCGTGGGCTGGAAAGGGCTGATCATGGATCCGCACCTCGACGGGTCGCACGACATCGCCGCCGGATTGCGGCTGGCGCGGACCTTTCTCCGCGATACGCTCGACCTCGGCCTGCCCACCGCCACCGAGCTGCTCGATCCGATCACGCCGCAGTACATCGCCGACCTCGTTTGCTGGTCGGCCATCGGGGCCCGCACCGCCGAGTCGCAGACCCACCGGCAGATGGCGTCGGGCCTTTCCA
>DASRHD010000336.1:0-2493 GCA_035650695.1 Opitutaceae bacterium | reverse complement strand
GGGCCAGGCCGGGGTGTGGGCGGCGCTCTTTCACGTTTGGGCCAACAGCTTGACCAAGGGCGCGCTCTTTCTCAGCGCGGGCAACATCCGGCGCGCGGCCGGCGCCCGCACCGTCGACCAGGTGAGCGGCATGTCCGCCGTGACGCCGCAATCGGCGGCGATTTTTGTCACGGGCATGTTCGCCGTCACCGCCTGTCCGCCCTTCGGCCCATTTTTCAGCGAACTGCGGGTGATGCGGGCAGCGTTCGCGACCGGGCATCTCGCCGCGGCCGGGCTTTTCCTCGGCTGCCTCTTGTTCGCTTTCTTCGGCATGACCCGGCTGGTCTTCGCCATTGTCGACGGACGACCGCGCCGGGAAGCCCGGGCCAGCGACCGGAAATTGCATGAATCAGCCGGCGTGGTCCTGCCGCCGCTGATTTTGCTCGGCCTCGCCTTGTGGCTGGGCCTGGCCACCCCCGCGGTGCTGCGCGATTCGTGGACGCAGGTCGCCGCCCGACTTTTTCCTCTGCCATGAGCGCGTCATCCCCTTTTGTCCTGATGGCCAACGCCACCAGCCTGCCCTGGGCCGAGGTGCCGGAGCGGCCAGTGGAGGAATTTGTCCGGCTGACCGCGCACGAGTTGAGCCGCGGAGCGCGCTTGTGCGCCTGGTTTGGCGTGCCGGCGCGCGAAGGAGCCGTGCAGCTCGTGGCCGTGATCGCTTTCGACGCCGATAACACCCTGGCGGTCGCACGCAGCGCTCCCGCGAGCGGCCGCTATCCCGCCCTCACCGTCGGGCATCCGCAGGCGCATCTGTTCGAGCGGGAGATCTGGGAGCAGCACGGCCTCCTGCCGGAGGGCCACCCTTGGCTCAAGCCGGTGCGGAAAACCGCCGGCACGGCACCGGCAAACGGAGATTTTTTCCGGGTGGACGGCGGTGAAATTCACGAGGTAGCCGTCGGGCCGGTGCATGCGGGCGTGATCGAGCCGGGTCATTTCCGTTTTCAATGCGCGGGCGAGGACGTGCTGCATCTGGAAATTGCGCTCGGTTACCAGCACCGGGGTGTTGAGGTCGCGCTGACCGGCGGGCCACACCGGCGGACGATGAGCCAGATCGAAGCGGTCGCCGGAGACACGACCATCGGTCACGCCACCGCTTACGCCTCCGTGCTCGAGGCGCTGGGCGGGACGGAGGCGCCGCTCCGCGCGCAGTGGCTGCGGGCGGTCGCGCTCGAACTCGAGCGGCTGGCCAACCACACCGGCGACCTCGGCGCGCTGGCCAATGACGTCGCCTTCCTGCCCACCGCCGCGGCCTGCGGAAAAATTCGCGGCGATTTTCTCAACCTCACCGCGCTGCTGTGCGGCAACCGTTTCGGCCGCGGGCTGGTGCGGCCGGGCGGCTGCCGGCACGATGCCGAACCGGAACGCCTCGCGCGTCTGCTCGAACGGCTGAAGACCGCGCTGGCCGAGGTGGAACAGGCTTCGGGCTGGCTGTGGGACGCGGCCTCGGTGCGGTCGCGTTTCGAGGGTATCGGCACGGTCTTTCCGCAACAGGCGCTGGAAATCGGCCTCGTCGGTCCGGCCGCGCGCGCCTGCGGCTTGGTGCGCGACGTGCGTTATGACCAGCCGGCCGGCTGGCACCGGCTGGCGCAGGCGCCGGTGGCGGTGTGGCCGAGCGGCGACGTTTTTGCGCGCGCCCGCGTCCGCTGGCTGGAAGTGCAGCGCTCCGGTCAGCTCCTGATCGAACAGCTGGTCGCCCCGCCCGAGGGCGAGATCCGGACCGAGCTTGCGGCCCCCGCGCCGGAAACCTTCACCGTGGCACTGGTCGAAGGCTGGCGCGGCGAAATCTGCCATGCCGCCCTGACCGACGCCGCCGGCAGGTTCCGTCGCTATAAAATCGTCGACCCTTCCTTTCATAACTGGACCGGTCTCGCCCTGGCCCTGCGCGGCCAAGCCATTTCCGATTTTCCGATCTGCAACAAGAGCTTCAATCTCTCCTACTGCGGTTTCGACCTCTAAACTCCTTTCCGTCATGTTCGTTTTCGACACTCTCGCCCATCGCCTGAAACGCGGCTGCGAAACCATGGCTTTTCCGGCTGGCCCGGCGCCGGCGCTACCCGACCGCCACGGCGGCGCGCTGCGTGTCGATACGGCGAAATGTCCGGAGGGCTGCGGCGAATGCCTGCCGGTCTGCCCGACCGAGGCGATCAGCCAGCCGGCGGGCAAGGGCATCATCCTCGACCTCGGGCGCTGCCTCTTCTGCGCGGAATGCGTGCAGGCCTGTCCGCACGGCGCCATCACCCAGACCGGCGACCATCGCATGGCGGTGCGCCGGCGCGAGGATCTGCTTCTCGGCGGGGCCGGCCGCGAGGAGGTGCGGCTGGCGTCGGCGCTGGATGGCAAGCTCCGCCGGATCTTCGGCCGTTCGCTGCGCTTGCGCCAGGTCAGCGCGGGCGGCAACGGCGCGGATGAGGCCGATCTCAACGTGCTGGGAACGATCGGCTGGGACCTGGGGCG
>DASRHD010000335.1:0-3338 GCA_035650695.1 Opitutaceae bacterium | reverse complement strand
TGCGTCTGTCCGATAATCAATGGCCTTCCCGGTTGGCCGGCATTTTGCTCGCCACGGGAGCGGCGGCGCTGGCGATCTGGGCCGCGCGAATGATGAGGGCGGCGGGCACCAATATTCGGCCCGATCTTCCCGCCCTCACGGTGGTCCGGGCGGGGCCGTACCGGTTTACGCGCAATCCGATGTACCTCGCGCTTTGCGTGCTCCAACTGGCCCTGGGCTTCGCACTCAATGATTGGAGCGTGCTCCTGGCGGTCATTCCGCTCGCCTTGATCCTTCATTTCGGCGTCGTCCGGCGGGAAGAAAGGTATCTCGAGGCGAAGTTTGGCGAGCAGTACCTTGCGCTGAAGCGGAAAGTGCGCCGCTGGCTGTGAGCCGGGCGGCGGGGTTCAGCCGATCGGTCCGGCTAGGCCGACTTCGGCACCCATTTCACTCCCGCCAGCAGCGCGCCCAACGTGAGCAAGGCGATGACAGCGTCGAAGTAAAGATTTGCCGCCCCCATCGTGGTGAAACGGGAGACCACACCGATGCCGACGATCGGCAGTGAATTTCCCAGAAAACCGGCGACAAGGTAGCTGGAAATAACCTCGGCACGCTGTTCTGCAGGCGCGATCTGGTTGACGACTTGCAGACTGCCGCGATAACCGACCGCCGCGGAAAAACCGCCCAGCATCGTGGCGGCCAGAAGCATCGGCAGGCTGCGCGTCGTTTCTGCCATCACCAGCAGAGCCAGGCTGACAAAGAGGACGGCCAGGCTGCCAAGCATGGCAGTGCGGCTGGATAAACGCCGGGTTGACGCGATGCCCACGAGTCCGGCCAAAAACATCAGAGTCACGAGCAGGCCGCCGACCGCGACATTGGGTTGGTGCAAATCGCGCCGCAAAAGCCCCGGCACCAACGCCGCGTAAAATCCCACCACCGCGAAGGAGGCAAATACCGCCACCGCCGGCGGCAGAAATTGTGCACGAAGGCCCGCCGGCACGCCGATTCGCGGCCTGAGCGACGCCTCGCGCAGACGATGAACGGGCGCGCGCACGGTTTCCTGCGTAAGCAGGAGTAAAAAGCCGGTGAGGATGAGGAGGGCCAGGTAAACCCCAAATGACAGGCGAAGCGGCGCCGGTGCGTATTGGACGAGAAATCCGGCAAAGAGCGGTCCGAAAAACAGTCCGGTATAATTGGCCGCAGTGGCGATGACGCTGGCACGGGCCCGGTCCTGTCCCGGCACCGTTTCCGCAATCCAAGCGGTGGCCGTGCCCGAAGCGAGACCGATCGCCAACCCGCTGAGAAAGCGGCCGACAAAGAGCGCGGCAGATCCCGTCGCAAAAAGGAAAACCAGGGTGCCTGCTCCCGCCAACGCGATGGCCCGAAAGCTGGTCCAACGCCGACCGATCTGGTCCGACAAGCGGCCGAGGAAGAGGAGGGCACCGAGGTTTCCCAGCGCATAAACCGCATAAATCAACGTCAGCGTCAGTTCGGAAAAGCCAAAGCTGCGTCGGTAAACCTCATAGAGCGGCGTAAGCAGGGTGCTGCCCACAAACATAACCGCCAGCTCTGCGGAAATGAACCAGAGGGAGACGGCTGAGCGGGCAGGTCGGTTCCGGGCCTCGACCTCAGGGCGATCATGAACGGCTGATTGTGGCATCGTAGACCTTAGCCACGGGGGAAGTTTTCGGTATCGGGGCAAATTCCGGTTATCACATCGGAAGGCCGTCGAAGCCCGCATCATGTGTTTGCGGCGGAATGGCTTCTTTACATTGACTTTGAACCGACTCCCCTTTGCCTGCGCGTTCAGTTGTCCCCGGACGTCATCTCGTGAAAGCGACGCATTTTACCTCCGCCGCCGATTTCCGCCGCTGGCTGGAAGAAAATCACGCGGCCGCGACCGAGCTGTCGGTCGGCTTTTACCACAAACGCTCCGGAAAGGGCGGACTCACCTACCCCGAGGCGCTCGACGAAGCGCTCTGCTTCGGTTGGATCGACGGCGTGCGGCGAAATGCCGGTGCCGACAGCTATATCATCCGTTTCACTCCGCGGAAAAACGGCAGTATCTGGAGCCTGGTCAATGTCCGGCACGTCGAGCGGCTGACCGCTTCCGGCAAAATGCACGCCGCCGGCCTGAAGGCCTTTGCCGCCCGGCTCGCCCACCGCACCGGCGTCTATTCCTTCGAGCAGAAGGAGCCGTCGAAACTTCCCGCCGCTTTCGAAAAAAAATTTCGCGCCAACAGAAAAGCCTGGGACTTTTTCAGCTCGCAGGCGCCGTGGTATCAGCGCACCGCGATCCACAAGGTGATGAGTCCGAAGCAGGAAACCACACGCCTCCGCTGGCTCGAGCTCCTCATTTCCGATTCGGCCGCCGGCAAACGGCTCGACGCGCTGACCTGGCGGCCGAAGCAGCCTGCGTCAAAAAAACGCCTCCGCGGCTAAATCCGCCGCGCATCGCGCCGAAAAAATTTATGGCGGCGTTGATTTCTGCTCGCACCGCGCGAAAAAAAAATTTTGTTTCACCTATGCGCCTCTCGCATCTCCTCCTTTTGGCTTCGATTTTGGCCGGACTGCCCGGCGCCGCCTCGGCCAAGGCCAGCCGGGAAACGGCGGAAGCCGGCCGTCCCTACAAGGGCGCCATCGTCATGGATGCCGCCTCCGGCCAGGTTCTCTTTGAAGACCATTCCGACGAGGTCGGGCCCCCGGCCAGCGTGACGAAACTGATGACGTTTCTCGTCGTGCAGGACCATATCGCCGCCGGCGGGCTCACTCTGCAGACGCCGGTCACGGTCACGCGCGAAGATTCGAAGATCGGTGGAACACAGGTTTGGTTGAAAGAAGGCGAGGCCTTCCCCGTTGAGGAGCTGCTTTATGCCTTGATGATCCAGTCGGCCAATGACGCCGCCAATGCCCTGGCTCATGCCGCGGCCGGCTCGCGCGAGGCCTTTGTCGAAGAAATGAACGCCAAGGCGCGCGAGTTGGGCATGACGCACACCACCTTTCATTCGCCCCATGGCCTGCCACCGGCGCGCGGCCAGCAGCCGGACCTGACCTGCCCCCGCGATCTCGCCATTCTCGCCCGCCACCTCCTCGAGCACACCGACATCCTTCGCTACACCTCCGTTCGGACCAGGCCCTTCGGCGCCGGCGTGCGTGCGCAGCCGGTGGTGATGAACAACCACAATCACCTGCTCGGCCGCATCAATGGCTGCGACGGGCTCAAGACCGGTTTCACCAACGGCGCCGGTTTCTGCCTCGCCGCCACCGCCCAGCGCGGCAACCATCGCATCATCGTCGTGGTGATGGGCAGCGCCCAAGCCAAGACCCGCGACCTCAAGGTGGCGGAGCTGATCGAAAAA
>DASRHD010000334.1:0-8129 GCA_035650695.1 Opitutaceae bacterium | reverse complement strand
CCTGCCGTGCAGGTGAAAAACTGAACCGAGGCCTCGCCACCGCCGGGATTTTGCCATGGCCGAGCACGGATTCCGCAAGTTTGTCATCACGCTGACGGTGATCGCGGCCGCGATCATCGAGTTGATCGATATTTCCATCGTCAACGTCGCGCTCCCCGACATGAGCGGCAATCTCGGCGCCACCATCGACGACGTCGCCTGGGTCGTGACCTCCTACGCCATCGCCAACGTCATCATCATTCCGATGACAAGCTTTCTTGCCGCGCGTTTCGGCCGCCGGCGCTACTACATCGGCTCGATTCTGCTCTTCACCCTTGCCTCCGCCCTCTGCGGCCAGGCGCACAACATCTGGGAGCTGGTGGCGTTCCGCTTCCTTCAAGGCATCGGCGGCGGCGCGCTGCTTTCGACGTCGCAAGCCATTCTTTTTGAAACCTTCACCGTCCAGGAGCGCGGGATCGCGGCGGCGCTTTTCGGCCTTGGCGTCTTTCTCGGCCCGACCGTCGGACCGACCGTGGGCGGCTGGATCATCGACAGCTATTCCTGGCGATGGATTTTTTATATCAACCTGCCCATTGGCCTCGCCGCCGCCCTCCTCTCCTATCTTTACGTCCGCGAACCGGCGCGGGCGCGGCGCGCCGACAAAATCGACTGGCTGGGCATCGGCCTGCTCATCGCCGGGTTGGGGTCGCTCCAAACCGTGCTTGAGCGCGGCGAAACCGAGGATTGGTTCTCCACCCGCTACATCACCGTCCTCGCCGTCGTCTCCACCGTCTCCCTCCTCCTCTTCGTCGCCCACGAGCTGACCACGGAACATCCCGTCGTCGACCTGCATGTGCTGCGCAGCCGCTCCCTCGCGGTCTGCGCGATGCTCACCTTTGTCATGGGCTTTGTGCTCTTCGCCTCGGTATTCATCGTCCCGGTGTTCACCCAGCGGCTGCTCGGATTCACCGCCCTGGAGACGGGCATGCTCTTTCTGCCCGGTGCCGCGGTGTCGGTTTTTGTCCTGCCCGCCACCGGCCGCCTCCTGGCCCGCGGCGTGCCCGCCCAATATTTCGTGGTCGCGGGTTTTCTCGGGGTGACGCTGTTCACCTACAGCCTTTCGCAGCAGAATCTCAACTCCGGCACGGGCGATTTTTTCTGGCCGATCATTATCCGGGCGGTCGCCCTCGGCCTGATGATCGCGCCCTTGACGCAGCTGGCGGTATCCGGGCTGGCCCCCGGCGACATTCCGCAAGGCGTGGCGCTCAATAACATGATGCGTCAGGTCGGCGGCGCCTTTGGCATCGCCCTGATGAACACCTACGTCACTCAGCGCGCGGCGGTGCACCGGACCGCTCTGGTCACCCATCTTACCGCCAGTGATCCGGCCACCCAGGCCCGCCTGCACCAGATCACCGCCGCGCTGCAGGCCAAGGGTTTTCCCCTCCTCGCTGCGGAACACCGCGCCTTTGCCGTCTTGGATGCCATCGTCAACCAGCAGTCGTCGCTCCTCGCCTATATCGACACCTTCAAGTGTATTTCGTTCTTTTGCCTGCTCTGCCTTCCGCTCATCGTCCTGATCGGCCGGCCTCGGTCGCTGGCGGCCACCGCTGAGGCGGCCGCAGCTGAGGCGCACTGAACCAAACCTTTTAATGAAAACCTGCCTGTATCTGTCTCTTGCCTGGCTGGCCGCGATTTGGCCGGCGCGCACGGCTTCCGCCGATGACGCGCCGACGGCGTCCGGCCCGCTCACGCTCCGAGCCACCGTCGAGGCCGTCCTCGCCCGTTATCCCTCGATCGATGCCGCCAATGCCGCGATCGAGGCGGCGCAGGCACGTACCGAGCAAAGCCGGTCTGCCCGCCTGCCGCAACTTGGCGCCTCGGCCGGCTACCAGTTCCTCAGCCCGCGCATCTCCATCAGCTTCGGCCCGACGAGCTTTTACCAGAATGCCCAGGACAATTACGATGCGCGCCTCACCCTCCACCAGCTCGTGACCGATTTCGGCCGCACCCAGGCGGCGGTCTCGGCGGCGCGCGCCGGTGAACATTCCGCGGCCGACACGCTCGAACAGACGCGCAACCAGCTCGGTTACGCGGCTATTCAGGAGTTTTATGCGGTGATTCTTCTGCGGCAGTCCGTCGCCGTGGCCGATGAAGAAATCCACGCACTGCAGGAGGCGCTGCGCATCGCCCAGAACAAGCTCGCCAACGGCACCGCGACCAAGTTCGACGTCCTCACCACCCAGGTCCGCCTCGCCAATGCCGAGAACAACCGCACCACCACCGTCGCCTCGCTGCAGAAGCAGGAAGCCCTGCTCCGGCAGCTGCTCGGCCGGGAGGCCGCCGCGCCGCTCGATCTCACCGGCGAGTTCGAGACCCAACCCGGCCTGCCCGATCTCTCCGCCACCCTGGCCGAGGCGCTCCAGCGCCGCCCGGAAATCCGCCTCGCGCATGATACCGAGGAATCAGCCCGGTTCCGGCTCGATGCCGCCGAGGCCGCCGACCGCCCCACCCTCGCGGCTGACGTCGCCGGCGGACTGCACAACGGCACCCTGCCGAACCTCTACGATAACAAAGGCTATGTTGCCGCCGGCCTGAGCGTCTCCGTGCCGCTCTTCACCGGTCACCGCACCGAAGGCGAGCGCCGCGAGGCCCGCGCCGACCTCCGTGCCGCCCAAGCCCGGGCCAGCGAAGCCACGCGCACCGTCACCGGCGAAATCGAGACCGCGCTGGCCGATCTGGCCGCCAGCGAGGCCCGCGTGGCCAACGCCGATACCCTGGTGGCCCAGGCGGAAGAGGCCCTCGCCCTCGCCCGCACCCGCTATGAAAACGGCGTCATCACCAACTTTGAGCTGCTCGACGCGCAAAGTTCGGCCCGCGCCGCCGAGCTCGCCCGCCTGCAGGCACGCTACGACTGCGTGCTCGACCGTTACGCACTGGCCAAGGCCGCCGGCCGGCCGCCGCTGGAATAAAATTTCTCTACCTCGGCGCGATTCCCTGACCGATTTGTAATATAAAAAGCATTACAAATGAACGAAAACGTGGCCCAGGGATTTTGTAACGTATTATATTACAAAGCACCGGAATCGGGTGGTAAAAATCGAACGAGCGGGGAGTCGCGCTTGCGATTGACGCTGACGCCCCGCGGTGCTCGCATCCGGCCATGTACACGATCATTGGAGGCGATGGCAGCGAGTACGGGCCGGTACCCGCTTCGCAAATCCGCGCCTGGATCGCCGGCGGACGCGCCAATCTTCAAACCAAGGCGAAAAAACTGGGCACCGATGAGTGGAAGACCCTCGGAGAGTTTTCCGATTTTTCGCCAACCGCTCCCGTCACGCCTCCGCCGTTGGAGGCGGAGCTGGCGCCGGCGGCCGCCGGTCCGGCAGATCCGAAAGCGCTGGCGGACGACTTGATTGCGCGCGCGGGCAAGCTGCCGGTCGGCGCCTGTCTCAGCCGGGGCTGGGACCTGTGGTTGCAAAACTTCGGTCAGCTGATTCTCGCCAATCTTCTCTTCCTTCTCATCAGCATCGCCTTCGCCTTCGTGCCTTTCGGCTCGCTGGTTTTCGGCGGCGTGCTCACCGCCGGAATGTTCCATTTCACCTTGAAGCTGCTCCACCAGGAAAAGGCCTCGGTCTCCGATCTCTTTGCTGGTTTCAGCGAAGCCCTCGGCCCCCTCATCCTCGCCGGTATCGTCGTCGCCCTTCTTACCGTGCTCGGGTTTGTCTGTCTTATCATCCCGGGTATCTATCTCGCCATCGCCTGGGCTCTGACCTACCCGCTGGTGCTGGAAAAAAAACTGCCCTTCTGGGACGCGATGGAAGTGAGCCGGCGGGTGATCTCGCACAGTTGGTGGCGGATGCTGCTGCTCATTTTCGTGGCGGGGCTGCTCTCCTCGCTCGGCCTGGCGGCCCTGGTCATCGGCGTGTTTTTGACCATGCCGATCAGCATGTGCGTACTGGCCTGCGCCTACGACGCGCTTTTCAACCCACCGGCGATCAAGAGCTAGCTCATTTTGCTGCAACCGGGAAGGCGACGGCAGCGTCTCTTTTAGCCATGAACCAACCTGACTTCTTTTCCCAGCATATCAGAAACCTGATTTCCAGGCGGAGCGCGGCTGCCGGTCTGGCGTTGGGCCTGCTCTCCGGTTGCGTGGTGGAACGCCCACCGCCGCGCCGGGTGTATGTCGAGCCGGCACCCCCGCCGCCGGTGCTGGTGGAACGTCCCGCCCCGCCGCCGGGCGAAGTGGTGGTGATACGCGAAGCGCCGCCGCCGCCGCGTGTAGAAGTCATTCCGGCGCGGCCCGGCCCGCGCTATGTCTGGTGCCCCGGGCACTGGCGCTACAACGGCCGCTACTATTGGGTTCCCGGCCATTGGGAGCGCCCGCCGCGCGAGCATGCCGAGTGGATCGCCCCGCATTGGGAGGTGCGCGGTGGCGGCTACGTCTTCATCGAAGGCATCTGGCGCTGAAACCAGGCCCGATTTTTTTCCAGCCGCGGCGATATTGCCGCGGCTTTATTTTTTTCCCTCCGCTGAGGCCGGTTTCTTTTTGCCGAACCGGGCGATGATGAAATCGAGCGAAATTTTACCCGGACCGAAAGCGAGGACGAGCAGGCTGGCCATGAAAAAAGGAAAGGCCGTGTCGCTGAGAAAATCATCCGGGCTGAAGTGCAGCAGTTCCTTGACCGCGTTGGTGCTGGCCGTGAGGTAGGCGACGCAGAAGTTGAAAAGCAGCGGGACCGCCGCCACCCGCGAAAACAAGCCGAGGGCGAGCAGAACGCCGCCCACCAGCTCGGTCGTGCCGGAAAGGTAGACATTGGCGACGGGAAACGGGATGTGCAGGTTGGTGAAAAACTGGGCGGTCTTCTGCACGTGGGTCAGGTGTCCGACGCCCGACGTATACAGCGAAATGCCGCAAACCAGGCGGACAAAGAACAGTACCAGCGATTGCAGACAATCTGCGGCGGCGACGAAACGGGAATGAAGGGTGCGGAGGCTCATGGGAGAAAGTTTTTACCGGCCGGGGCGGGCGCAAAGCCAGCCGAGCTCGGTCCAGCTTTTGAACCAAGACTGGATCTGCTCCGGCTCGACGCCGCGGACCGGGGCGACGGCTTGGGCGACGGTGCGGCCGGCGCCCAAGGCGCGGAGGATGCGGCAGGCCGCGGGCTCGAGGCGCTTGTAATAAAGCGTGTTGTCGTGACGGTGCACCGCGACGTAAACCCGCTGCGGCTTGGGCCGCGGCACGCGGCGGGCCTTCCGGGCCCGCGGTGCGCCCTCGGGCGTGTGGCTCGCCTCCCCCCGCAAGGCGCCGTCTTTTTTCACCGCCAGGATGAAATCGTCCACCGCGTAGTTGAGCGTGAGCAGGGAAAGATACGGCTGAAGGCCGAGGCGCAGGCGCGCCGGGTTTGCCGCGGCCAGCTGGTCCGGCGCCAGCGGGGCCGCCGCCGGACCGTCGAAGGCGACGGTCTGGGCCCATTCGAAGCGGGCCACGTCGATCGCCAGCGCGGTGTGCGGCGCAGACAGGCGCGGATGGCGACGAAGGAAGCGTTCGAGACGGCCGGGCAGATTGCGCAAAGTGAAGGAGCGCGAGGGATGCTCCGCCAGGTAGGCCTCGGCCAGGCGCATGAATTTTTTTTCCCCGAGCACGGCGCGCAGGCCCGGACAGTCCTCATACAGGCAGTCGAGCAGGCGGAACCAGTAGCAGCGGGCGTAAATTTCAAGGCGCTCGAAGGAGGTCAGCCGGTCGTTGGGCTTGATGAAGCTTGCCGCCACGGCGCGCATCGGCCGGCCGTCGGTCCAGCGGCTTTGCAGCCGGTTGGCGGAGGTGAGCGGACGCATCAAGGCCGCCGCCATCAGACGCTGCAAGGATTTCAGGTCGCGCGTGCTGCGCTGGCGTGCCGGCAGCCGGTTCATGCGGCGGGAAGAGCGGCCCTCGGTGCGGGCTTTTTCTTCGCCGCCCGGGCGCCGTCGATGAACTGGTTGGCCTTGAGCGCCTCGTCGTGGACCTCGTCGAACGAGGGGATCTTGTCGTCCCATTCCAGAAGCGTGGCGGTGACGCCGCAAAGGCGGATGGCGTGGGCGTAAAGCTTCCAGACCGGGTCGAGCACGGGGTGATCGTGGGTGTCGAGGATGTATTTCTCGAACCTAGTGTGGCCGGCGACGTGGATCTGGCCGACGCGATGATGCGGCACGCCGTTGACGTAATCATACGGGTCGAAATCGTGGTTTTTCGACGAGACGTAAATGTTGTTCACGTCGAGAAGAATGCCGCAATCGGCCCGCTCCACCACCTCGGTGAGAAATTCCCATTCGGTCATCTCCGAGACGTGATATTCGGCATAACTGCTGACGTTCTCGACGCAGATCGGCACCTCGAGATAATCGCGCGTCTGGCGGATTTTTTCCGCGGTGCGTTTGGCCGCGGCAAAGGTGTAGGGCATGGGCAGCAGATCGTGGGTAAACGTGCCGTCGACGCTGCCCCAGCAGAGATGGTCGGAGAGCCAGGGCGTCTGGGTGCGCTTGACCAGAGTCTTGAGCTTTTTCAGATGGGTGCGGTCGAGCGGGTCGGCCGAGCCGAAATACATCGAAACCCCGTGTTGGACGACGCGGTATTGCTCGAGAATCCGGTCGAGCACCTCGAGCGGGCGTCCCCCGTCGACCATGAAATTTTCCGAAATGATTTCGAACCAATCGACCACCGGTTTTTTTTCCAGGATATGGCGGTAGTGCGGCACACGGAGGCCGATGCCGATGCCGTAGTCGGTAAAAGCGTTGAAACGATTCGCGGGCATGAAGAGTCCGGGGAAGAAAGTGGCGGGAGCCGGACCGGGGCCGGCTCCCGCCCGTCACCACCGGAGCGCGAGCGCCGCCGGCGGTGGAAAAGACAACTCAGGCGTGACCGCTCTTGCAGCCGCCGTGGCCCTTGCAGGAATTCTTGCCCTTGCAGCCGTTGTCGCCCGACGAGCAGCCGCCCTGCCCCTTGCAGGAATTCTGGCCCTTGCAGTCGTGCTTGCCGCTACAGCCGGACTTGCCGTTGCAGGAGGACTTGCCGGAATCGTCTTTGACGATGGCCGTGCCGGGTTTGACGGAGGCGTGGGCCTGGAGGGCGAAGGAACCGGAGTAAAGCCCGGCCAGAGCGGCGCAGGCGAGCATGGTTTTTGTGGACTTGTTCATGAGCGTATCTGGTTGGTTGGTTCTGCCGGGGGCCGGCGGCGACATGCCGCGGCAACCGGCAAAAGGGAATGACAAAGGAAGAACGGGCGAGGCGGAAGAACGGATGCCAGGCGATTGACTTATTTTGCGATGGCTAAGACAAAATTTGTTCAGACGGGGTAGGAAGACGGAGCATGCTGACTTATTCCCGCTTGCCGATGAAATTTTCGGGGCCGCCGGTGAAAGGCCCGTTAAAACACCCGGTCGGCCAGTGCGCCGCCGCTGGTGAAAAGGGTAAAATTGTCCAGAAAATGCCGTACCAGCGCCTCATCCTGATCGTGACGCCCGCCCGCGGTGTGCGGTGTAATGTAACAATGGGGTGCCGTCCACAGCGGGTGGCCCGGCGGCAGCGGTTCCGGCTCCGCCACGTCCAGGCAGGCGGCGCCGAGCCGGCCGTTCTGCAGCGCTTCCAACAGGGCGCCCTGGTCCACCGTCGAGCCGCGGCCGACGTTGTAGAACCGGGCGCCGGGCTTGAACCAGGAGAGCCGGCGGGCATTGACGTAGCCGCGTGTGCCCTCGTTGTCCGGCAGAATGTCGATCACATGGTCGGCCAGCGGCAGGACGCGGGTGAGCTCCGATTCCGGCACGATGCGCACGCCGGTTTCGCTCCGGGTCTGCCGCCGCACCGCGTAAAGCGACATCTGAAATGGCGCCAGCAGCTCCGCCAGCCGGCGGCCGATCGCGCCGAAACCGAGCATGAGCGCAGTCTGTCCGGTAAGCAGCCGCGAGTGCTCGCGGCGTTCCTCATAATGCCAGGAGCGGTCGGTCAGCTGGTCGCGATGCGACAGAAACAGGTTGCGCCCGAGCGCCAGCATGAGCGCGAGCAGGTGTTGGGCGCACGGCTCGGCGAAAACCGATGAAGCATTGGTGAAGGCGGCGCCGCGCGCGCGCCATTCCTCCCGCAGGTCCGGGCGATCGTAACGCGTGTAGCCGGCGGT
>DASRHD010000333.1:0-4785 GCA_035650695.1 Opitutaceae bacterium | reverse complement strand
AATCCTTCCCGCGTTCCGGCGATGGACATTTTGGGCACGGGAAGCTCGCCGCGGGCGGCGGCGAGAAGTTCGCGACGCGGCGCATGCATGACGCCGTCGGCGGTGCCGAGCCAGAGTTCGCCGCGCTCATCCTCGGTGATGGCGGTGACATGATCGGCTACGGCTTGGGAAAAGGCGTTCGGATTGAGCCAGCGGCCGTCGACCAGCACGCCCAGCCCCCGGCTTTTCATGCCGACCCAGACCAGCCCCTCCCTGTCGACATAAACGGCGCGGACCGAATTCACCGGCAGGCCATTGTCATGATTGAAAACGGTCCATTGGCCGTTCTGCAGGCGGTACAGGCCGCTTTCCCACGTTCCCACATACATGGTTCCGTCGGGAGTATCGCAAAAGGAAGAGGCGAAGTTAACGGCGGGGGAGGCCTGAATCGGAACCAGGCTATCTTTTTCAAAACGGAAGAGGCCCTGGGTTCGGGTGCCCACCCACATTTGGTGCCGTCGATCCTCATAAATTCCATAAACGCTTTTGACCCGGGGAATGGTCTGCCATGTCCCCGCCTGCCGGACGGAAAGCTCCCAGCTGCCACTCCAGATGCTGCCGTTGCTGGCTGCATAAACCAGCCCTGGATCGGTCGCGGCCAGGCCGTCGTTTTCGCGGTGGATTTTCACCGTGCCATCGGGGCTGATTTCCGTCACGCCGGAATGTTCAATGGCAAGCCAGAGATGACCGTTCCCGTCCTGGGAAACCGTCCTGATGCCGTCGCGGGGCAGGCCTTCGTCGGTCGAAATCAGGCGGTAGGACGATTCTCGGACACGGATCAAACCGTCGCCTTTTCCGCAACCCAGCCAGAGGCTGCCTTCCCGGTCCTCGCAAACGACGCGCACGTCCTCGCTCGGAACGTGCGGAATGGAAGCAGCGGAAAAATGATCCGGATCGGCGGCCTTGAACAGGACTTCACCGGCGATCCAAAAACCGCCGCTTTGGGACGGTTTCAAATCCGTGACGAAGGATCCGGCCGGCAGCCGGTAATGGGTGATCTCATGGTTTTGCAGGCGGGCAATGTCGCGGCTGTGCGTGCCGAACCACAGCGTGCCGCGGGGTTGTTCGCAGATGGCCATGACCTCATTTTGCAAATTCAATTCCTTGTGCTCCGACCATGAGACGGCGCCCGGCTCAAGGTAAGCCGCCCCCTTGCCGCGTTCAAATCCGACCCAGAGCCGGTTCATGGAATCGGCGTACAGGATCAGTATGGCGGAAGAGGGGAGCTCGCCGTCATGGTCAAAACGGCGGAGTTGCCCTCCATCCCACGCATAGAGTCCATGGCCGTTGGTGCCGATCCAGACCCGGCCGCTGCCGTCCTGCGTGATCGCCCTTACGGCGATATCCGTCAGTCCCACCCATTCGAAGTGTCCCGCCTGGTAGCGGAGCAGCCCCTGGTCGGTGCCGATCCAAAGGTTGTTTTTCCGGTCCTCGTAAAGGCAGCGAATGGAATCACTGGCGAGCGCCGGCGTGTTTGACATTTTAAAGGAGACAAAACGCACGCCATCGAACCGGGCCAGACCGCCCTCCGTGCCCACCCAGAGATAACCATCGTGAGTTTGAACGATGGCGGTGAGGTTCGATTGCGGCAGGCCGACGTCGGTGCCAAAACTGTCACACAGATATTGCGCGGCCGGTGCACCGGCGGCGGTCGCCAAAAAAATCACGGCGAGCGCGGCGCGTAGCTGGAGGCGAGCAAGTGCAGCAAGCCGCATTGGAGGGCGAGGCATGGGGCGGCAGGGGAGAAACAATCAAAAAGGAGGTCCGGCCGCCATGCCAATTCCATTCATCCTTTTCGAAGGAGCCGCCCTTCCACGTCCTGGCGGAGACAAAAAAGCGCGGTAAATTCCCATGAGCTTACCGCGCTTTTCCTAACCCCAGTCTATTTTGGTTACTGTCCTACCAAGGTGAACTTGTCGGCGGAGAGCTGGTAGTTGCTCGAGGCCGAGTTTTTGCCCGTGACGGTCAGCTTGACGGTGTGGTTGCCGGCCGAGCTGAAGGTGACGTTGCCAAAGGTCGTGGTCGGATAGGTCTGGCCGGAGGCGTACTGGTCGAGCGTGCTGCCGAGGTTGGAGCCATCGACCGCGAGTTGGAGGATGCCGCGGGAATTATTGCCCTTCCATTCCATTTTCAATTGGTACGTGCCGGCGGGAACATTGGGCACGGTGAAGCTGATGCTGTCGCCGACACTGTTGCCGGCGAGTTCGACCCACTTGCCGCCGCTGGAGTTGGTGTCGGTCTGGACCGAGGTGGTCGCGCCGCTGCCGGTGTAACTCAGATTTTCAGCCTCGAAGTTGAGGGTCGGCGGGGGTGCACCGATGGTGTAGGCGCCGGAGGTGACCGGGCTGTCGGTGAAGCCGGCCTCATAGGCGATGGCCTTGAGCGTGCCGCTGCTGCTGATGCTCACCGGGCCGGAGTAGATCGTGCCGGCGGTCTCCGAAGGCGTGCTGCCGTCGGTGGTGTAGCGGATGGAAGCGCCGCCGGTGGCGGAGGTGATGGTCACGCTTTGCGCGCTGGCGTAGCTGCCGGCGGCCGGACTGAAGAGGGGCGCTGCCGTCGCCGGCTGGACCGGCGTGAAGGTGAACGAGTCGGCGGTGAGAAGGTAACCGCTGGAGGCCGAATTTTTGCCGGTGACGGTGAGCAGGATGGTGTGTGTGCCCGAGCCGATGGTCGCGTTGCCCAAGGTAGCCGTGATGTAGGTTTGCTTGGTGGCGTATTCGTCCACCGTGCCGCCGACCTGGGCACCGTCGATTTTAACGGTGAGCTGGCCGCGGGAGGTATTGGGCTTGTAGCGCAGCTGCACTTGGTAGGTGCTGGCCACGATGCCCGGGGTGGTCAGGGTCATGGTCTGGCCGGCCGCGGTGGAGTTGAGGAACACGACCACGCCGCCGCTGGCGTTGGCGTCATTGCTGGTGCTGACCGTTGCGCCGCTGCCCACCGGGGAAAGGTTTTCCGCTTCGAGGGTGACGGTGACCGGATTGCTGCTGCTGATGGTGTAGGTGCCGGAGGTGACCGTGCTGTCGGTGAAGCCGCTGGCATAGGCGATGGCTTTGAGCGTGGTCGGACTGGTGGTGCTGCTGATGCTGACCGGTCCGGAGTAAAGCGTGCCCGCGGTCTCGGAAGGCGTGCTGCCGTCAGTGGTGTAGCGAATCGAAGCGCCGGAAGTGGCGGAAGTGATGCTCACCGCTTGAGCGCTGGTATAAGTGCCGGCCGCGGGGCTGAAGACAGGTGCGGCGGCCGGCGGATTGACGATATTGATCGTATAGGCGCCAGAGGTGACCGAGCTGTCGGTAAAGCCGTTGGCGTAGGCGATAGCCTTGAGGGTGACGGAACTGCTGAGATTGACCGGACCGGAATAGAGCGTGCCGGCAGTTTCTGACGGCGTGCTGCCGTCGGTGGTGTAGCGGATCGAGGCGCCGGAGGTGGAGCTAGTGATGGTCACGTTCTGCGCGCTGGCGTAGGTGCCGGCGGCCGGACTGAAACTGGGTGCGGAGGCCTGCGGAGTAGAGGAGGCGGGACCACAGGTGACATTGGAATGCTGGACGTAGTCGTTTGGACTGAAGCCCGAGCTGGTGCTGACGCCGCGATACAGGCCCCACTTTGGATAATATTCGGTCGAGGACGGACGGCACACCTCGACGTTGGTCACACCCTGGAAGGAATCGCCGTTGAGCGAAACCAGCACTTCACCGGTATTTTCCCCGTCTGCCGTCGTCGTGACCCGGATCTTTTCGGCCAGCCAGGTGGCGGGCGCCCAGGTGATGTTGCGGACAACTTTTGGCGAAAAAACATTGGCCGGGGAGAACGAGGCCGAGGCATAGCGAACCGCGGCGGAGCTGGTGCCGCTGAAGATCGAGGTCGTGATGAGCGGCGCGCCGGAGGAGCCTTCGACACCGTCCACCGGCTTCAATTGCGTGATGTGGCAGAAAGCGCCGGAGCCTTTGAACTCAGGATTGGTGCGCCAGGTCGTGGTATAGTCAAAGGTCTGATGAATCAGCTGGTGGGCACCGAGGGTCTTGACCTCGCCGCGCTGACGATCGGTGTTCGAGGTGGTGCGGTCGCCGTCCCACTGCGACGTGCTGTAACGGAGCAGCACCTGGAAAACGCCGGTGCTGGGATTGGTGATGTTCTGGTAGCTGTCGCTGGTGAAGGTGCCGGTGCCAGGATGATAAATGACCTGCGGTTCCTCGATGCCGCCGAAGTCGCTCAGCGTTGTGGCGGTGGTGGCATGGAGGACAAGCGGAGCAAGCAGTGCGCCCAGCATCAGGGAGCGGCGAAGGAAGGGGGGATTTTTCATGGGATAATTATTTTTTCACCAAGGTCTGGCGGAAAGAAAGAGAGCCAAAACGGCGATGGGGAGCGGTCGGGGAAAACTAATGCAAGGTCGCTGTCTCGGTGGAGATCAGGCCGGGGAAAGCCAGCACGGCCGAACAAAACCCAAAAGTGCCATTGCTCAATGACGCCATTAGTTAAATTGTTAACATGACACAGGCACCGCCGGGTAGGTGCAGATTGATGGCGGGGAGGAGATAAAAATAACGGGCGGCCGGAGAGGCCGCCCGTCGGGTGATGACAGGGGAAGACCGGTTACTGTCCTACCAAAGTGAATTTGTCGGCGGAGAGCTGGTAGTTGCTCGAGGCCGAGTTTTTGCCCGTGACGGTCAGCTTGACGGTGTGGTTGCCGGCCGAGCTGAAGGTGACGTTGCCAAAGGTCGTGGTCGGATAGGTCTGGCCGGAGGCGTACTG
>DASRHD010000332.1:0-5461 GCA_035650695.1 Opitutaceae bacterium | reverse complement strand
GCAATCCGGCCGACACCACCCGAGCAGGTCGGGATGAACCAGATAATCGTAAACCAGCACCTCCGCCGTGGCGATGAGCTCGCGGGCGCGAAAGGTAACCAGGCCGAGATCACCGGGGCCGGCGCCGACCAGATAGACGGTGCCTGAAGACATGATTAAATAGAACCACTAAGACACAGGAAAAATTTCATATCATTCTCGATGCACTCGGTGTCTCCGTGGTTCAAATTTAAAATCCGAATTGCTTTAATATGCGCGTCGCGGTCTCCATCGGCGCGGCCGGATCATCCGCCATCAGCGGCAGAGTACGGAGGCCAGTCTGCTCATGGAAAAAATAAAGTGTGTCGCCGGCGACGTGCGCCGCGAAAGCCAACTGGCAGCCGGCACCAAGCTTTTGCTGAAATGCACGTTCGAGCGAGACCGCCCGCCAGGTGGCGGGATCGAAGATGCTGGCAAAGCCGGCCGCGTCGGCTTCCCGGCATTGCACCGCGATCGCGCCCTGCCCCACCGCCGGGGCCATGCGGTCAAAATCGAGCGGACGGAACTCGAGCCCAGGCCAGGAGGCGATGCCGAGGCGCTTGAGGCCGGCGGCGGCGAGCACCGTGGCGTCGGCCTCGTGCCGTTCGGCAATTTTTTTCAGCCGGGTGTCCACATTGCCGCGGATTTCCAAAAATCGGGCACCGGGAAAAAGCGGCGCGATTTGCGCCCGGCGGCGCGGGCTCCCGGTGGCAATGGTCGCGGGGGCGGCCAGGCCGGCGCGGATGACGAGGACGTCATGGGCATCCTCGCGCGGCAGGTAACCGGCAATGGCAAGGCCGGGGGTCATTTCGCCAGGCAGGTCTTTCGCGCTGTGCACGGCGAGATGGGCGTCGCCCCGCCGTAACGCCTGCTCCAGTTCGGCGGTGAAAAGCCCCTTGCCGCCGGCCTTCTCCAGCGACCATTCCGCCTGGCGGTCGCCGGTCGTGACGACCTTGAGCAGCTCGGTCTCGGCCTCCAGCGTGGCGCGCAAATGCGACGCGACCAGCCCGGCCTGCGCGAGGGCAAGCGGGCTTTTGCGGGTGGCTAAAATGATTTTTTTCACCACGGAGACACAGAGATCACAGAGATTCGCAGAATCAATCCTCCGTGCTCTCCGTGTTTCTGTGGTTCAATCAAGTTCAATACGCCGCCTGCACGCCCTTGATATTCTTTTTCGACATCCACGGCATCATGCCACGGAGGCGCTGGCCGGTTTTTTCGATGATATGCTTCTCGCCGGCGGCGAGCAGTTTCTTGTAGTTTTTCAGGCCACCCTTGTATTCTTTCACCCATTCGGCGGTGAATTTGCCGGACTGGATTTCTTTCAGGATTTTCTTCATCTCGGCCTTGGTCTTTTTATTGATGACGCGCGGGCCGCGGGTGATGTCGCCGTACTTGGCGGTTTCCGAAACGGAGAAGCGCATGCCGGCGATGCCGCTCTCGTACATCAGGTCGCAGATGAGCTTCAGCTCGTGGAGGCACTCGAAATACGCCATTTCCGGCTGGTAACCGGCCTCGACCAGCGTCTCAAAACCGGCCTGGACGAGCGCGCTGGCGCCGCCGCAAAGCACGGCTTGCTCGCCGAAGAGATCAGTCTCGGTCTCCTCCTTGAAGGTGGTCTGGAGCACGCCGGCGCGGGTCGAGCCGATGCCCTTGGCCCAGGCGAGCGCGAGCTTTTTGGCCTGCTTCGATTTGTCCTGGGCAACCGCCACCAGCGCGGGCATGCCCTTACCCTCGACATAAAGGCGCCGGACCATGTGGCCAGGGCCCTTGGGCGCGACCATGATGACGTCGATGTTCGCCGGCGGCTTGATCAGGCCGAAATGGATGCTCAGGCCGTGGGAAAACAGCAGGCATTTGCCGGGCGCGAGGTTGGGGGCGATATCCTGTTCGTAAACGCCCGCCTGCTTCATGTCGGGCAGGCCGACCATGATGACGTCGGCGCGACGCACGGCCTCGCCGGTGTCGAAAACCTCGAATCCGTGCTGGGCCGCGACGGCCCGCGACTTGGAGCCGGGATAAAGGCCGATGATGACCTTGCAGCCGGAGTCCTTGAGGTTAAGGGCATGGGCATGGCCTTGGGAGCCATAGCCGAGCACGGCGAGGGTTTTATTGGCGAAAACGCCGAGATCGGCGTCCTGGTCGGTGTAGACTTTGGCGGGCATGGGAAAAAGGTGGGAGTTGAGTGTCGAAAGGTGAAAGTGGAAAGAAGAAATCGAAGGTTGAAAGCGAAACGTCAGCCTGGGTGCATCCGGACTTTCAACTTTTCAGCCTTCATCTTTCAACCGCGGCGGGTGGGTCAGCGCTTGAGCGCGAGCTGGCCGGTGCGGGCGAGCTCGACGACGCCGAAGGCCTCGATCAGGCCGAGGAAGGCCGACGTCTTGCCGTCGTCGCCGGTCATCTCGATGATGACGGCGTCGTGGGCGACATTGACGATCTTGGCGCGAAAGATGTCGCAGATCTGCATGATCTCGGAGCGCGTTTTTGAGTCGGCCTTGACCTTGATGAGCACGAGTTCGCGGCCGACCGCCTGGCCTTCGTGAAAATCGACCACGTCCACCACATTGATCAGCTTGCGCAGCTGCTTCATGCAGAGGTCGAGCGAGCTGTCGTCGCCCTTGAGGACGACGGTGATGCGCGAAAGCGCCGGGTCGTGCGTGGGCGCGACGTTGAGCGTGTCGATGTTGAAGCCGCGGCCGGAGAACATTCCCGACACGCGCGCGAGCACGCCGAACTGGTTTTCAACGAGGACTGAGATGGTGTGTCTCATGGAAAAAAATGGTGGACGCCGAGGGACTCGAACCCCCGACCCCCTCGGTGTAAACGAGATGCTCTAACCACTGAGCTAGGCGTCCGAGCCGAAGAATGAGCAAAACGGACGCAGGGTGGCGGAGACAAGGCTTAATTCCGGGGCGGAGGCCGGGTTGAGAAAAGGCGGTTCTCAAGCGGACGCCAAGGCGGCGCGCTTGGAGCGGAGCAGCCCCTCGCGATGCATCTGCTCGGCGATCTGGAGGGAGTTGAGGGCGGCGCCCTTCCAAAGGTTGTCGCCGCTGACCCAGAAGGCCAGGCCGTTGTCGAGTGCGGTGTCGCGGCGGATGCGGCCGACGCCGCACTTCACCTTTTCGCTGAAGTCGAGCGGAGTCGGATAGGCGCTCTTGGCCGGTTCGTCGACCAGCTGGGCGCCCTCGAAGGCGGCGATCGCCGCGCGGGCGGCCTCGACGCTGACCGGTCGCTCGAACTCGGCGTTGATGGCGACGGAATGCGCCCGCACCACCGGCACGCGGACGCAGGTGGCGGAGACCCTGAGCGCGGGCAATTCGAGGATCTTGCGGCTTTCGGCAAACATCTTCGACTCCTCACCGGTGTAGCCGTCGGCGCCGAAGGTGTCGACCTGCGGAATGACGTTGAACGCGATCTGATAAGGATAAACCGCGCGCGGCAGCGGCTTGCCCTGCGCGTAGGCATGAACCTGGTCGTCAAGCTCCTGCACGGCATCCACGCCGGTGCCGGAGACGGACTGGTAGGTGGCGGTGAAATACCGCGTCAGGCCGAAGGCCCGGTGGAGCGGGAAAAGTCCCATCAACGCGACGGCGGTCGAGCAGTTCGGACTGGCGATGATGCCCTTGTGCTGGTGAACGGCGTGGAAATTGATCTCGGGAATGACGAGGGGAACGTCGTCCTGAAGGCGAAAGGCCGAACTTTTGTCGAGGACAAGGCAGCCGGCCTTGACCGCGTGCGGCGCCAGCTGGCGCGCGAGCGATCCGTCCACGGCGAAAAACGCCACGTCGAGCTCGTCGAAGATTTCCGGCCGGGCCTCGGCCACGGTGAACTTCCGCCCGCCCGCCTCGATGATTTTGCCTGCGCTGCGCGCCGAGGCAAAAAGCCGCAGCCCGGCGCAGGGAAAGGCCCGCGCAAACAGCAGCTTTAACAACTCTTGACCGACCGCGCCGGTGGCGCCGACGATGCCGATGTTGTAGGACGATGGGTTTTTCACGATGGAGACTCCTTTGGAATTGGTTACTAAAACATGCGCCCGGCTCGGCATCAAGCCTGCAGAGCGCATCCTGATCGTGCGCCTAAGCAGCCAGACGCTGCAGTTTTACCGCGGCGGAGCGCTCGTCCGCGGCTATGCCGTCTCCACCTCGCGGCGGCCACCCTCCAACATCAAGGACTCGCTCGGCACGCCGCGCGGCCTGCACATGATCGCGGAAAAAATCGGCGCCGGCCAGCCGCCCGGCATGGTTTTCAAGTCGCGTGTGCCGACCGGCCGCCACTTCAGCGAATTCGCGCCGGAGGAAATCGCCACGGATAACCTCATCACCAGCCGCGTCCTCTGGTTGCGCGGACTCGAGCCCGGGACGAACGCCGGCGGCGAGGTGGACAGTTATGCGCGCTACATTTATCTCCATGGCACCAACCGCGAGGACCGGATCGGCCAGCCGCAAAGCGCCGGCTGCGTCCTCCTGCGCAACCTCGACATTGTCGAACTTTACGAGGAAGTGCGCGTCGGCGACCAGGTCTGGATCGGCGATTAGCGGTTTTTTCCGAAGAGCAACCGTAACGAATTGAGGCAGACCACGACCGTGCTGCCCTCGTGTGCGGCCACGCCGACCGCCAGCGGCACTGCGCCGAAAATCGTCGTCCCGACCATCACAATCACGACGCCGAGGGAGAGCGTGAGATTCTGCAGGATGACGGTCCGGGCGCGGCGGCTCAGGCGCTGGGCGGCGAGAAAATTCTCGATCCGGTCATGCATCAAAATCACCTCGGCCTGCTCGAGCGCGGCGTCGCTTCCGCGCGCGCCCATCGCCACGCTTACGTCGGCGGCGGCAAGGCTCGGCGCGTCGTTCACTCCGTCGCCCACCATGGCCACGCGCCGGCCGGCTTCGCGCAGGCCCTGGATCGCCGCCACCTTGCCCTCGGGCGAAAGGCCGGATTTGACCTCGTCGAGTCCCAATTCGCGCGCCACCGCCTCGGCGGCATGGTGGCGGTCGCCGGTGAGCATGACGGTTTTCACCCCGCCGCGACGGAGCTCCGCGATGACGCCCCTCGATTCGAGGCGAATCTGGTCCTTCAGCAGTACCCGGCCGACCAGGTCACGGCCGATGACCCAGACTTCGCTCAACTCGGCCGAGGCCGGCGGCAGATCCTTCGCCCAGGCGGCGAGCGGGCCGCTTTCGAGCAATTCGCGCCGGCCGAGCAGGACGGTGGCGCCGCCGAGGCGGCCGCTCAGGCCCTCGCCGGTGAGGGAACGAAATTCGTCCACATCCATCTCGCGCACGCCGTTGGCGCGCGCATGCCGCATGATCGCCCGGGCGATGGGGTGCTGCGATTTCGCCTCCAGGGCGCAGGCTAGCTCCATCACCTCGCGTTCGCGGCCGGCGGGAAAACTTTCGCAACCGACCACCGCGAGCTCGCCGGTGGTGAGCGTGCCGGTCTTGTC
>DASRHD010000331.1:0-10269 GCA_035650695.1 Opitutaceae bacterium | reverse complement strand
TGACCGCCATTTTTTTGACCCGGCAGCAAGAGGCGAAAGCAGGCGAATGGCACCCGACGCAAAAAACAACAGCCCGGTCGTGCAGCTCTGGAACGCGGCCAAGACCTATCGGGTCGGCACGGTCGAGGTGGCGGCGGTCAGGGACGTCAGCCTGGAGATTCCCCGGGGACGATTTTCCATGCTCGTGGGACCGTCCGGCAGCGGCAAGACCTCCCTCCTGAATCTGATCGGCTGCATCGACCGGCCCACCACGGGCACGGTGGTCGTGGACCGGACGGATGTGCGCCAGCTTTCCGATAACGCCCTTTCCGATTTCCGGGCGCGCAAGATCGGTTTCGTTTTCCAGAGTTTCAATTTAATCCCGGTGCTCTCCGCCTGGGAAAACATCGAGTATCCGCTCATGCTGCTTGGCGTGGCGGCGGAGGAACGGCGGGCGCGGGCTTCGCAAATGCTCGAAGCGGTGGGGCTTGCCGGCCAGCGTGACCAGCGGCCCCGCCAGCTCAGCGGCGGCCAGATGCAACGGGTCGCCATTGCCCGTGCACTGGTGAAAAATCCTGACTTCGTCCTGGCCGACGAGCCGACGGCGAACCTCGATTCCCAGACCGGGGCCGCCATCATCGAGCTGATGCGCCGGCTGCAGGAAGAGCGCGCCGTGACTTTCGTGTTCTCCACTCACGACCGAAACCTAGTGGCCCATGCCGATGAAATTTTCGCGATCCGTGACGGTCGATTGGAAAACCATGCATCTAGATGAGCTTTGGATTGATATTGAAAATCGCCTGCCGAAATATTTTTCGGCACACCCGCCGGTCCGTGACGAACGTCGCGACCATCGCGATCGGCGCGGCCGCAGTGCTGATTTTTGGCGGCTATATCACCTACATCCAGTACGGCGTTCAGACCGGGGCCGTGCAGCACACCGGCCACTTCCAGATTTTTCGCAACGGTTATTTCAAGTATGGCATCGCCGCACCGGGCGCATGGGGAATCGACGGCTATCAGGCGGTATTGGACCTGATTCAGCAGGACCCCGTCATGTCGTCGCTCTCCGCGGTGGTGACGCCAATCCAGTCGCTGACCGGAATCGCCGGCAATTTTGAAAGCGACACGGCCACGACCTTTATCGGGGTTGGCTTTGTCCCCTCGGACCGGGATCGCATGAAACGATGGAACGAGTACGGCACCAGCTCGCAGGGCCTGAAACGCTCCGGATTGACGGACGATGATCTGTCGCGAGGGATTACGGGCGCCGGTCTGGTGCGGATCTTGGGCTTGGGCGCACGATTTCATCTTGATGATGAGTTACCGCCTTCGCAAAGGGTGGAGACCGGAAACCAACCGGCCACCTCCGGACCATCCGTCGACCTAGCCGAACTGGCCGGACGGGACAAAGCCATCGGGACGGCGGCCACTGACGAAACTGAGCCGTCAATCGATCTTCTGGCCGCGACCGCGGGCGGGGCGCCGAACGTGGTCACGCTCCAGGTCGCACGGATCGAGCGGCAGCCACTCAAGGAACTGGACGATGTTTACGTCGGTATGAACCTCGGTCTGGCCCAGGAACTGATCTATGGGCGCGGCGAACACAAGGCGACCGGCATTGTGGTGCAGCTGCGCCGGACGGAAGACATGCCTGCGGCCCGCGGCCGGCTCGCATCCCTGTTCAAGGATCACCGCCTCGATCTGGAAGTGCGGGACTTTACGGAATTAAACCCGCAATACCGCCAGATCATCGGCCTTTTCAGGTCCATTTTCTCGTTCCTCTCCGTGATCATTGGAATCGTCGTGCTGTTCACCGTCACCAATGCGATGAGCATGAGTGTTGTCGAACGCACCGGAGAGATCGGCACGGCCCGGGCGATGGGCCTCCGCCGGCAGGGCGTTCGACGGCAGTTTTTGCTTGAGGGAAGCTTGCTCGGCTTCGCCGGTGCGACGCTGGGCCTGGTTCTGGCCAGTCTCGTCGCGTATGGCATCAACCATTCGGCCCTGACATGGACTCCACCCGGTCAGGCCGCTCCGGTTCCGTTGCGGCTCTATCTGCAGGGGACGTCGGCGCTCGTCCTCCTGACTTGGACGGCCCTCGTGGCCATTTCCACCCTGGCGGCGCTTGTTCCTGCCAACCGTGCCGCCCGGATGACGGTGGTGGAGGCGCTGCGCCATGTTTAAAGCGGGAAGAAAATCGCTTGCCTCGGCATCGACCTGCCTGGTCCTTGCGACGATCCTCCTCCCGGCGCGCTCCGATCCTGTTCTCCCGGCAAATCCATCCGCGGAGGAAATCCTGCGCGCCACCGACCAGGTGCGCAATCCGGAGCAACCGTTCCGGGTCACGCTCGGGCTGGTCGAATATATTCACGGCAAGGCGCGCGACCGCGTGGAGCTGGTAGTGCACGCCCGGCAGGACGAAGGAACGGGCCGATTCGACAACCTGGTCCGTTATGCCGGTCCGCCTCGCGACACCGGCAAGATGGTTCTGCTGCGGGGAAGCAATCTTTGGTTTTATGATCCCGCCTCCAAAGCCAGCATTCGGATTTCGGCGCAGCAGCGTCTGACCGGCCAGGCGGCGGAGGGCGATGTTCTCGCGGTCAATCTCGCCCGCGATTACGTCACCAAGATTATCTGCACGATGAAATTGCAGGATGCGGACCGGCAGGAGCGCGAGTGTTGGCAGCTTGAAATGACGGCGGCGACGCCGGAAGCGATCTATCGTCGCATCGAATATTGGATCGAACGTGGCACCTATCATCCGATCAAAGGAAAATTTTATGCCGACAGCGGACGGCTCCTCAAAATTGCCTATTATCACAAATACGAGGAACAGCTTGGCCGAGCTCGTCCCCTGGAGGTCATCCTGATCGACGCGGTTAACCCGAACCTGGCGACTGTCATCGACTATGCCGGTTATCGTTTTGAGGATGTCCCTCCGGCTTGGTTCGAGCGCGAATATTTGACGCGTATGCCTCCGGAATGAGCCGGTTCAGTTTGATCTGCCTTTTGTTGGCTGGGCTGCTGTTGGGATCGGCGGCCCGAGCGCCAGCCGTGGAAACGCCGAAAGGCAGCGGGACCGCGGCGCAGCGCGAAGACCAGGACCTCGACCGGTTGCCCGTGGCCGCGCCGCCGCCTTCGAGCGCAGATGTCTCGCCATCGGCCTCCGGCGCGGCGAACCGGCAAGTGTATGCCGAAGACGCTCTAATTGTCTCGGGCCGGCGCGGCGATCTGGCCGTGCCTTTTCCGAACGCCGTGGCGCCGTCATGGGAGGAGCGACTGCTCGCGGATGTCCGGGCCAAGCGGAGCGTGGCCGATCGACTGCGTTTGGCTTTCAGCGATCGCCTCAATTTGCGCGCCGAACGCGACCTTTCATTTCCCTCCCGCCAAAACGTGGTCAATGAGTTTCGGGAGGGATTCCTGAGTTGGGAACCGATGGACGGGTTCTATATCGACGCCGGCCGGATCAACCTCAAAAGCGGCGCCGCGCTGGGATTCAATCCGACCGATTTTTTCAAGACGCGTGCCGTCATCGAGCCGCTCTCGGTCGATCCTTCGGTGCTGCGGGAGGACCGGCTCGGCACCTTCATGCTTCAAGCGCAGACGATCGGGCGGGGAAGCGCCTTGACGGTGGCGTTCGCGCCATGGCTGGCCCGCCCCGAGCATGCCGCGCCTTCGGGCTTTGATGGTTCGCCCGGACGCACCAACGCTCACACCCGGCTGCTGATCAAAGGAAGCATTGAGCTGTCCGGGGATTTTAGTCCGGAGCTGCTCTTCTATCGGGAAGGCGGGCAAAACAAATTTGGCGCGAATTTGAGCGAAACGATCGGTCAAAGAGTGGTGGCATATGCCGAATGGGCGGGCGGAAAACGTTTCAACCTGGCGGAGGCGGCGCTTTCTTATGGGGAGGAGAACGGCGCCGTGCCCTCTGGCTCGAAGGGAATATTGCCGGACGGTTCCGGCCTCCGGTGGAGGAACGATCTGTCGATTGGCGCGTCCTATACCGCCGGCCGCAAGATGACGTTCAATCTGGAATACCATTTCCACCAAGCCGGATTTTCCGGCCGGAACTGGAGCAATTGGTTCAGGGCGGGGCAGAACCAGCCCGCCGCCTCCGTTGCCGTCGGGGAGCTTTGGTTTGTCCGCGCCTATGCCCAGGATGAGGAGGAGCCCATGGCGCGGCAGGCGGTGTTCCTGCGCATGGATTGGGTCGACGCCTTCGTGTCGGATTTGGAGATTACGGGACTGGTCAATACCGACGTTTATGACGGCTCCAGTCTGGTTCAGCTTGGCGGCGATTATTATCTTTCCAGTGAATGGACGGTCGGGATGCAGGCCTCTGCAAACCTGGGCTCAAAACGGTCGGATTTCGGTAGCCTTCCTCAGGCCGCCGGCATTTTATTCAAAATCAGACGGTATTTTTGATGAGAAAGCACGATGCCACTCTCTCTTCGTTGCTCGGCACCTCATCGCGGGAGGTTCCGGTGGGTCGAGGCATTGTCCATGAAGACGGTCAAGAAACGAAGGAAACGTGGCGGCAAATTCTTGGCCTCGATCTGGCGGTGGGAATCGTTGCCTGCTTGTTGATGGCAGCGCTGCGATCCCCTGATCACTCCGGAATTCTGCCGCTGTTCGCCCGGGCGCTGGCCATCGGATTTTTCATCGGCACGCCCATTGCCTGGTTTTTCAAATCCTACGCGCCGGCGGTTTACCGCTTTCGTTTCCCCCTCAACTGGCTGCTGGTGATCGCGGTCATCCTCGTCTGTGCCTTCCTCGGAACCCTTCTTTTCAACCTTGTCTGTCTCGGGCTGGGACTCGTCGCGCCGGGAGGTTTCTGGCCGGCTTTTTGGCCGAAAATGCGGTTTTCGGCGATCCTAGCGATGGTCTTCGGCATCGGCGGATTCGGTTACCGCATGTTGCGCTATGATCTCGAAGTCGCCCTGCTCGAACTCAAAGACAGGGAGCTGGCGCAGGAGCGGGCGCAGAAGCTCATGGTCGAAGCCCAGCTTGCCTCCCTGGAATCGCATGTCCGGCCGCACTTTCTTTTCAATGCGCTCAACACCATCAGCTCTTTGATCCCGGAAAATCCGAAACGGGCGGAGGCCTTGGTGGAGAAGCTGGCGGCGTTGCTTCGCCAGTCGCTCGACTCCAATCACGAACGCCTCGTTTCGCTCGACCGGGAATTGAAGTTGGTGAGCGACTATGTGGAGATCGAACGTGCGCGGTTTGGCGATCGGCTCCGCTTCAGGTTGGAGATCGCCGACGGATTACCCGGTATGACGGTGCCGGCGCTGGCCCTGCAGACCCTGGTCGAAAACAGCGTCAAACACGCCGTGGCCCTGCGGCTGGAAGGAGCGGAGATCTCCCTGGCGGCGCGCGCTGAAGGTGAATGCCTGAGGGTGGAGGTTTCCGACGACGGACCGGGCTTTACCTTTGCCTCGCTGCGGCCGGGTCATGGCCTGGAGAATCTGCGGCAGCGTCTGGCCGCGCTCTTCGGTCCGGAAGGCAAAATGGACGTGGCCCGGCGTGGAAAATTCACCGTCGTCTCGCTCAGCTTTCCCCGGGCGGCCGGACCATCCCGATGAATTTGCCGTGGAGAGCGTTTTTGGTCGATGATGAAATGCCCGCGCTCAAGCGGCTGGGCCGGCTGCTCGAATCCTCCGGGCGGGTCAAGGTCATCGGCAGCACCACGAATCCGGCGAAGGCAATCGAGGCCATGGTCGGCGATCCGCCGGATATTCTTTTTCTCGATATTGAAATGCCGGAAATCGACGGCTTCGAACTCTTGCGGCGGCTTTCCTGCCATCCGGTCGTCATCTTTACGACCGCTTACAACCAATACGCCTTGAAGGCGTTCGAGGTGAACTCGATTGATTACCTGCTCAAACCGGTGGAACCGGATCTGCTGGAGCGGGCCTTGAACAAACTGGAACGATTTCGCGGTGCAACCAGGCCGAAATGGCTGGAGCAGCCGGACGTGCAGAACATCCTGCAAGAGCTTTCTCGAAGCATGCGCGATCTGCAGGCCGGTCCATTGAAGCGCATCCCGATTCGCGTCGATGAACGCATCAAGTTTCTGGACTTGGCGCGGGTCACCCACTTTTTCGCCCGAGACCGGCTGACCTATGCGACCGCGGACAACAAGACTTACTGCATCGATTGGACGATCGCGGAATTGGAGGAGCGGTTTGGCGGAACGAAATTTGTGCGCATCCATCGCAGCGCGTTGCTCAACCTGGATTGGCTGGACGAGGTTATACCCTGGTTCACCGGCCGCCTCGTCGTCCGACTCAAGGATGAAAAGCGCACCGAGCTCATCGTTGCCCGCGATCGGGTCCGCGCCCTTAAGGAACGCCTCAATCTCTGACCAATGCGCAGCCAAGATTCGGTCAAAAGTTATAACCGAGCATCACCGTGAAAAGGGCGCCGGTTTTGGAGAAAACGATCGGACTTTTTCCCCCGTCACCGGTCAGCTGCTCGATATGGGCGCCTCCCAGGAGCATCCAATGCGGGTTGAAAAGATAGGCAAATTTGACGCCCGCCGTAAAAGATTTGAATCCCGCGCCGGCATGAAACGGAGCAAAACCCGAACTGGCCGACTGCATGGCGGTGACGCCGAAAAACGTCCGCATATAGCGATCGTCGGCCCAGGTGGCGCCAAGCAGCGGTCGGATGGAGAGTTTGCGGCTTGGCCGGTAGGGAATGGACGCGACGAGGTCGGTCAGCACGCCTTTATTATCGGTGCCGGTGAACTTGATCGCCGCACCCTCAACCAGAACCGGACCAAAATCGTAGGAAGCAAAAGCTCTCAGCCCCAGTGCGCCATCAATGTTACCCAAGCCCCGGAGGCGGCCATCGCCTTGCGAAAATAATTCTTCTTTTTCCCTCCGCCCGGAATCGTAGGTGAGTCCGCCGCCGATACGGAGATTTTCTCGATGCCAGTAACCGTTCAGGCCTTTATCGTCCAGCGCCAGCATGTCGTTCCAGACAATCACGACCAGCGGCGCTGGAGAAACGGTATAGCGATCGCTTCCTTCGAAGGTCGGCCGGACGGTCAGCCCGCCGCCAAGGGTTGTGGTCCAGGTGTCTTCCTCGGATCGCGCCGAGGCCGGTATCAGTAACAAGAACAGGGAGAGGACGTAGGTATTTTTTCTGGTGAGCCGCATAACAGGTGTGAATCAACGTCGCCGGCCAAAAAACGCCGCAAGAATACGACCAATGGCCTAAAACGACGTCTGTAGGGCCGGCCAGAGCGGATGATTCGGGAGGTTTCACCTCGTTCAGAATTGACCCGGGGCGAACCGCATTCTGCGCGGCTAGCCATGGATAAAAAGAGGGCAGGGGAGGCGGGAATTTTCATCTCAATATTAAAAAATACCCTTCATCCCTCCCCGTCCGCCCTTCAGCGCCCCAAACGTCTGATTCGCCAGAATCAACCCGGAAAAAATCCGATAAAGAATGCGGGGAGTTCGTTTGGTTCGTTGAGAAACGGAGGTGGGGCGTTGCGGTCACTGCCTCGCCCAAACGGGCATTTACCATGATCACCTTCACATCACCGGCTCACGCCGGACGGGCGGGAGTATTGCTCGCCCTTCTTCTCGGAAGCGGTTCGCTTCTTGCCCAATCGTTTCAAGATCTCGGATCGGTTCCTCCTTACGGCAATGCGACAGGTTCGGCGCCGTTATCGCCGAAATTCGTTTCTGCTGACGGCTCCGTCGTCGCCGGAACGGCGGGGTCCGCCGGATCCGACGGCCACGCCGGCTTTTTCTTCCCGCCGGCCAACGGTGCGCAGGCGTTTGTCTGGACCCAGGACACCGGCTCGTTCGGCCTGGGAGTGGTGGACCCGTATCCGCTCGCCTCCGGGTTCACTCCCGTCGCCAGCGGAGCAAACGCGGTCTCGGCGGATGGATCCACCGTCGTCGGCGTTTCTGTTTACCAGGATGCAAATTCAAACAAGGCCTGCATTCCTTTTGTCTGGACCGCGAATGCAGGCATGCAATTCATCGGCGCATTCGACTCCACCGCGCCGGCCGTGGGCAGCGCCACGGACGTGTCAGCCGATGGATCGGTCGTCGTCGGATATTGTTCGACCGCATCGGGCAAGGTGCACCCTTTTCGATGGACCCAAGACGGAGGAATGATCGACCTGGCGTTGGACCCGGACGTGAATAGCTACGCCACGGCGGTATCCGCCGACGGGAGCGTTGTGGTCGGGGTGGAAGCCGGGACTCTCCATGATTTCTTTGTCTGGACACAGGACGCCGGTACGACCCGCATATCCGTCCCGCCCGGGACCTTCTCCATCGGTTCCGCCTATGTCTCCGGCGATGGATCGACCCTGGCGGGCGTAACCGAGGACAACAACGGCTCCCAACGGGTGCGTTGGACTGCCGACTCCGGACTGGAGATTGTCCCTGAATACTCCGGCGATAACGTCAGCAGCGAGGAGGGGGCCGCGGTCGCCGGACTTTCTTACGACGGCTCGGCCTTGATCGAATCCTTCACCGCCAATGTCGGCGGTCAGATCTTCAACACGCATTCTTACCGCTGGACCGATTGCGGAGACCTCCAGACCCTCGGTTTCTTGGAGCTAGGCGGGAACAGGGCGACGACCACGGCGGAGAACCTCTCGGCCGACGGGCAGATCATCGTGGGAACAAGCGCCGGCCAGGCGTTTATTTGGAGCGTGACCGACGGCATTTGGCCGCTGCAATCGATCCTCAATGACGTCTACGGCCTGGGGCCGCAGCTTACCGGCTGGAGTCTGAGGGATGCCCGCGCCATCTCGGCCGACGGACTGACCATCGTCGGCACGGGAACCTTCGGGGGCGCAAGCGGCCACGCCTGGATCGCGCAGCTTCCTTTTGTATTCAATTAATAATTACTCAGGCAACGGTGGCCGCTTCGGCGGCCACCACCGTCTGTCCAAGCGGATTGCCAAAGCCATCGCGGCTGCCCGGTAGCGGCGCCGGCATCTAGGGCATGCTATGGTTGGCCGTAGGTTCAATTTGGTCTGCGGCGAGATAAGCGCGCCAGCCCCCAAAGTCGGTGATGTCCCTCGCGCCTTCCACCGCCGCCGCCTCGCAGAGAAATCCCTTGACCTGTTCGCCGTTCTCCAAGGCGACCGTGCCGATGCAAAGCGGGGGCGGCACCGTGGCGACGAAACTGCCGAACGTCGTCGTTGGAATCTCCCAGACCTCGACGGAGATGGCCGCGCCGCCCGCCGCCACCCGCACCAGCCCGGGCTTCGGCGGCGCACTGTGCGGCAGCGCATACAGCCGGTAACCCGGCGCCGTGCGGCCCGACCAGACCAGCCGCGCGCCGTGTTCGGTCAGCTGATGGTTGAGCGCCAGTCCGGACAAATGGGCGCCGACGACGGCAAGACGGACGGCATCGGCCGCCAATGGAGTCGCCACCCACGTCCCGGCCGGCAGCGGATGTGAAGTCGCACCCAGCCGGCCCGCGATATCGGCATGCCAGCGCGCGCCCAGCGCAAGCAAGTCGGCCTCGCGCCAGGCCGGCGCAATGAACGTCACGCCCCAGGGCACGCCATCGGCACGGAAGCCCGCCGGCACGGCCAGCGCGGACAAATCCAGCAAGTTGACGAAATTCGTGTATGTGCCCAGCCGGATGTTGGTGTGCATCGGATCGGCCGCAACCTCCGCCACCGTGTAAGGCCGCGGCGCGGTCGGTACCAGCAGGACGTCCATTTTCGCCCATTCGGCGGCGGTGCGGCGGAGATAGCCGGCAAGCTTGTAGAGTCCGTCAAATGCATCCGCCGCACTCAGGCTCGCCGCGCCTTCGATGATTTTTCGTGTGACGGGGAGAAATGCCCCGGCGTGTTTTTGGTGAAAATCTCGCAATGCCGCCCAGCGTTCCGCCACCCACGGCCCGTGATAAAGCAACGCGGCTGCTTCGTGAAACGGTGCAAAATTGATTTCTACCAGTGACGCACCCAACGCCTTGAGCCGTCCGAGGCTCTCGTGGAAATGGCGCTCCGCTTCACGATCGCCGAAAAAGCGCAGATCGTGCTGCGCCGGCACGCCGATGCGCAATGACGATGTCCATGGTGCGCAAGCCGCCCGGTGGCGGGAATAGAGATCGTCCGCATCAAAACCTTCCGCCGCGTGCCATACCTCGGCGGCATCGGTGCAAGTGAGCGCAAAGATTGACACACAGTCGAGCGACCGGCAGGCCGGCACCACGCCGCGCGCGCTCAGCGCGCCGCGCGTCGGCTTCAGTCCGACGAGGTTGTTCAGTCCGGCCGGCACGCGTCCTGAGCCGGCG
>DASRHD010000330.1:0-2551 GCA_035650695.1 Opitutaceae bacterium | reverse complement strand
GGTCGGACCGTTCCAGCTCCCCGGCGCCTCGGCCGGCGGGCACGCGCTGGTCTGGGCCCGGATCAAGCCTTCGCCTTTCACCGCCGAGGGCCAGCAGCCCGTCTTCGCCGCGGTCACGCGCGCCCTCGCCCGGGTCCGGGCGCATCATCCCTCCGTTGAAACCCGCTGGTCCGGCATCAACCGCTTTGCCGCCGCCAGCCGCGACCGGATCGAATGGGAAATCAAGGTGCTCAATCTCGGCTCCCTCCTCGCCGTCCTGGCCATCGGCTGCCTGCTGGTCCGCCGCCTGTGGAAAATGCTGCACCTCGTGCCGGTGATCGGCTGCGCCCTGCTCGGGGCGTGGACCGCTTCCACCCTTTTCTTTTCCCATCTCCATATTCTGGTTTTCGTCATCGGGTCGCTGCTCAGCGGCGTGGCGATCGATTACGGTTTTTATATCTATATGCAACCGGCGCGGCGGCCGGGCGAACTTTACAAGGACAAGCTGCGCCGGCTGCTCAAGCCGCTGCTGGCGAGTTGCCTCACCACCGTGATCGGATTTTCGCTCCTGCTTTCCTCCAACCTTCCTTTCATCCGCGAAGTCGGCTTTTTTGTCAGCGCCGGCCTGCTCTGCGCCCTGGCGGCGGCGATGCTTTATTTTGCCCAGCTGGAGCAGCCTTTTCTGGAAGGGCGGCAGTTCGGCCGCGTGGCTGGCGGCGACAGGAAGCGATGGCGCTGGCCGCTGCGGGTGCTCTTCGCGGCCGCCGCGATCGTCGCCCTGTTCGGGCCATGGCGGCTGCACTGGCAGGACGACGTGCGCGAGCTGGACATCCCCTCGCCCGGATTGCTGGCCAACGAACAGGCCCTGCGCACCCTCTTCGGCGACGCCCCGGACCGCGCCGTCTATCTTACCTATGGAAATTCGCCGGCGGAGGCGCGCCAGCACCTGGAGGATTTTCTCGCCTACCAGGCCAAAACGGCACCCAACGCGGCGGCGGCCAGCCTCGGCCTCATCTTTCCCACGGAAGAGGACTGGAACGCCCTGCCGGCGCGATTGGCACGCCTCGATGGATTCGCCGGTGATTTCCGGACGGCCCTCGAGCGCCACGGATTCGATACCGGCGCATTCTCGTCGTTCTTCGACGATTGGGAACGGATCCGGAGCCAGCCTCCGGCGGGAGAATATGCCGCTTTGTTTCATCAGCTCCAACCGGTGATCACCGGCCCCCTCGCCCAGCTTTACGATGTCGACGGTCCGCTCTGCTGGTTCATGACCATGGTCAAGGCGCCCGCCGCCGCCGCGGCCCTGCCCAACGATTTGTTCACCGTCAGCGTCAACCAACTGCAGTCGCTCAACCGCGTGTTCACGCGCTATCGCTGGTCCGCCCTCCGCCTCAGTCTGATCGGGCTCGGACTGGTGATCGCCAGCGTTTTCCTCATTTACGGTTTCCGGTCCGGATTGCGCATCGCCTTGATTCCCGCCGGCTCGTGTTTCTTCATTTTCGGCATGTTCGGGATTTTCGGCGAGACGCTCAATCTCTTCCACCTGCTCGGGGCCTTTCTCGGGCTGTGCCTGGCACACAACTACGCCATTTTTTCCTCGGAAAGTTCACGGCGCGGCACGCCGCCGCCGGTGCCGGTACGGCTTTCGGCCCTCAGCGCCGCCGCCTCCTTTGGCGTGCTCAGCCTCAGCCGCATTCCGGTCGTGCACGGCCTCGGCCTGACGGTGGCGCTGATTGTCCTGACCGCCCTCGCGGCCGTCGAGCTCGAGCCCCTGGCGCGCGGCCGTGACGCGGCAAATTGAGCCATGCCCATGACGCTCAACCAGGCTTGGAGTCGCTGCGTGCGGGCCAAGCCCGATGCGATGGCCTTGCTCGATGCCGCCACCGGGCAGACCTGGAGCCGCGTGAAACTCGACGCCCTCGCCGCCGATTGGCATTCCCGCCACGGCGCCGGCCTGGCCGGCCGCTCCGTCGTTTTCGCCGAACCGAACGGCGCCGGGTGGCTGCAAATTTTTCTCGGCCTGCTCAAGGCCGGGGCCGTGGCCGTGCCGTTTGACCCGGGCGAGCCGGAGCCGGTTCGGCGGGCCGCCGCCGCCGCCATCGGGGCGGATTTTGTCTGGAGCGGCAACCGGCTCGAAGCGACCGGAGCCGGACGCCGCCATCGCGACGGCCGCCGGTTGATTAAATTGACCTCCGGCACCACCGGCACGCCGCGTCCGCTCGCCTTCACCGATGCGCAACTGCTGGCGGATAGCCGCCAAATCTGCGCGACCATGGCCATCAAACCGGGCGACGTGAACCTCGGCGTCATCCCCTTCGGCCATTCCTATGGTTTCAGCAACCTGGTGACACCGCTGCTCGACCAGGGGACGGCCGTGATCTGCGGGGTACCGGCCCTACCGCAGGCGATCGCGTCCGCCGCCGAGCGCGGGAAGGCCACGGTTTTTCCCGCCGTGCCGGCGCTCCTGCGCTCTCTGGTCGAAACCGACATTCCCCCGGAAAAATTGCGTGGTCTGCGCATCGTCATTTCCGCCGGCGCCCCGCTCCGGCCCGAGACCGCGCGCGCCTTC
>DASRHD010000329.1:0-7655 GCA_035650695.1 Opitutaceae bacterium | reverse complement strand
CAGGGCGTGTCGGGCTTTGGCCGGAAAGACCACCTGGTTTTCATCGACTGCAAGGGACCGAGCTTCGCGCCGGTGCCGCTGCCGGCCGGCGCGCATTTCTGGATTTTCAACACCCATACCAAACATGCACTGGTGGACGGCCTTTACGCGGCGCGCCACCGCGAGTGCATGGAGGCGGCGCGCGGTCTCGGCGTGCCCTGCCTTGCCGACCTGACGCCGGAGGAATTTGAGAAAAAAAGCGGCGCCCTGGCGGAAACGCCGCGGCGTCGCGCCCGCCATGTCGTCGAGGAGATCGCGCGCGTCGCCGATTCGGTCAAGGCCCTGCAGACGGGCGACCTGCCCGCCGTGGGCAAGCTCCTCACCGCCTCCCACCGCAGCTCGCAGAAACTTTTTGAAAACAGCACCCCGGAACTGGATTTCCTGGTGGAGACCCTGACCGCGGCCTCGCACGTCCATGGCGCCCGGCTGACGGGCGGCGGCTTTGGCGGCGCGGTCATGGCTTTGACCAACGGCGCCTTCACCGCCGCTTCGGCGGCGAAAATCGCCGAACTTTACGAAAAGAAATTCAAGGCGAAGCTCGACGTGCTGCACTGCACAACGGGCAACGGCGCGGAGATCATCCGTTAACGGCCGCGGTCAGAACAGTTCGCGGAGTGCGGCAAAGTACGCATCGACCGCGCCGTGCAGCCAGAGAAAATAAAGCGCGGCGGCGATGGCCAGCATCGGACCGAACGGCACATGCACGCCGAAGCCGAGAGCGGCGGGCTGCCCCTCGGCATCGGGTGATTCGGCCGGCAGCGCGGCTTTCTGGGAGCGGAAGATTTTCTGGCCGGCCAGGGCGAGGGCAAACCACACCGTGCCCACGACCGCGCCGCCGAAGACGGCGAAGATCGCGCCCTGCCAGCCGCAGAAAGCGCCGATCATGCCGATGAATTTCACGTCGCCAAAGCCCATCGCCTCCTTCTTCAGCACGGCTTCAGCCGCCAGCGCGATCCAGAGCACGAGGCCGGAGCCGATCAGCAGACCTTGCAGGCCGATCAGGCCGGACCGCATGGCATTGACTGCGAAAACATCCATCGCCTGGCCGTGCAGCGCCGGCACCAGGATGGAAAGCAGCAGCCCGGCGAAAGCCGCGCCGATGGTGAACGGATCGGGAATGAGGAAGTGATCAAGGTCGATGAACGTCGCGCAGATCAGGACGCTGAGAAACACCATGCCGCAGACCGCCTTGGCCGGCGAGGCCGGTGAGAAGAGCATCCAACAGGCCAGAAAAAGCAGCGCGGTGAGCAGCTCCACGAACGGATAGCGGACGGAAAAGGGCCGGCCGCAGCAGCGTGCCCGGCCCCGCAGGATTAGCCAGGAGAGGAGGGGAATGTTGTCGTACCAGGCGATGGGCGCGCCGCAGGCGCAATGCGAGCCGGGGCGGATGATCGACTTCGCTGCCGGCACGCGGTAGATGACGACGTTGAGGAAGCTCCCCACGCAGGCGCCGACAACGAAGGCAAGGGTGGGGAAAAACCACGGCAGCGAAGCGGAAAAATCGGCCAGAACGGACATACGGGCGGGAGATTTCGGCGCGGCAAAAGGAGAAAGTCAAATGCCGCTGCGCAGGGCGGCGTCGGCCGCGGCGCGCATGACCGGGGCGGTTTCGGCCGCCGGCGTGCCGGTCCAGATCTCGAGTGACTTTGCGCCCTGGTGCACGAGCATGGACAGTCCGTTGGCGTGGGGAATTTTTAATTTTCGCGCCTGGGCGAGCAAGGCGGTCTCCGGCGGATTGTAGATCATGTCGTAAACGCCGGCGGGCCGGGGAAGTTTTTCCAAGTCGATGGGCGCCGGGTCGCCCGCCTTCAGGCCCAGACTGGTCGCGTTGATGACCAGCGCACCGCCGGGCGCGTCCGTGAACGGGCCGCCGGGGGAAAGCTCCTGCAGGGGAATGACGCCGGCATCTTGCGCGACCGGCGCGAGCTGGGTCCAAAGCTCCAGGAAGTTTTTATGGGTGCGATTGTGGATCCAGAGCGCGGCGCAGCGTTGCTGCAGGCATTCGACGGCCGCGCCGCGGGCCGCGCCGCCGGCCCCGAGCAAAATGATATTCGCACCGGCCAGGCCGCGGCCGAGAGTTTCGCGCACTGCGGTGGCGAGGCCGTAGCCGTCGGTGTTGGCGCCGCTCCAGCCGTGCGCGTTCCGGACGAGCGTGTTGACCGCGCCGATCGGCCGCGCGGCCGGGCCGACCTCGGCGACAAGATCGAAGGCCAGGACCTTGTGCGGCACGGTGAGGTTGAGGCCGGAAAATTTTTTGTCGTGAAAGAATGGCAGTGCGCGTGGCAGGTCGTCCGGTGGGACGTCGAAACGAAAATAGCGCCAGTCGCGGAAGCGCGGGTCGCCCGCGGCCAGGGTGGCCAGCGCGGCGTTGTGCATCGGCGGGCTGAGAGAATGGGCGATCGGATGGCCGAGCACGGCGAGGGCGGTGCCGGGAAACGACCAGGAGTCGAGGTCGCGGAGGGTGAGGACCGGATTCAATTTTGGATTTCCGATTTTGGACAGTGGATCAGCCCGGGCAATCCCTGCTTTAAATCCAAAATCTGAAATCCGAAATCAAAAAATGTCCCGGTTCAGGGCTGGGCGTGGCGCTCGTAGGTCGCCTCAAACTCCTCGACAAATTCGGCAAAGAGCCGGGCCCGGCGCTGGTCGCCGGCCTGATTGTAATGGTTGGCGAGATTGCGACAGGAGCGGCAGAGCACCTCGCGCACCGGCGTCGGCGCCAGATCGCTGGTCTTGGGCACGAGATTCTTGCTGCGGAGAAAGGCGAAAAGTTCCTCGGTGGTGCGGAAGACGCCGCGGTCAAAGGCGTCGATGAAAAACGGCCTGTCCTCGAGATAACAGCCGATGACGAAATGTCCCGGCAGGCTGACCGGCTCGAGGGTCAGGCCGAGGCGCTGGGCGACGAGGAGGTAGACGATCCCGAGCGAGAGGGGGATGCCCTTGCGGCGGATGAGCACCTGGTCGAGAAAGCTGTTGAGCGGATCGGTATAGTGCTCGACGTTGCCGTGAAAGCCGTATTCGGCGAAAATCACGCGGTTGATCACCCGGCATTTTTCGCGGGCGGTGGCGGGCTCGAGGATCAGCTCACGGCAGCGCAGGGCGATTTCATCGAGGCTGGCGCAGCAGGCGCCGATGTCGAGATTGGGCCGGACGGTGCGGCTGAGGAGGAGGGCGCCGGTTTCCAGCTCGTAGTTGAGCGAGCGGATGAAGCCTTTGAATTCGGCGACCGGGTCGGTGAACTTCAGCTCGTCGAGAAACCAGCGCGCATGCCAGGCGAGGAGCCGGTTCGGGCCCTGGGCGACCTCCTTGAGAAAGGGCAGCGTTGCCGCGCTGTGGTGGGTGAAATGGAAAAGCAGGGCCTTGCGCACGGGATCGCTGGTATCATCGAGCAAGCCCAAAAGCGCATCTCTTAAATCAACGCTGAGCTTTTCATTTTCCACGTAAAGAAGGGGAAAAAAAATTGGCATCGCCTGCAATCAGGAAACAGCCGCGGAAGGTTAAATTTTTTTCGGTGCAGAATTTTCTTGCACCACAGACAGGCGCAAGGGGTTTGCGTTCACTCCCGCGCGCCAAAAAGTGCCGTGCCAATGCGCACGAGCGTGCTCCCCTCGGCGACGGCGGCGGCGAGATCGCCGCTCATGCCCATGGAAAGCACCGCGAGGGGTACGGAAAATTCCCGGGCCAGCCGGTCGCGCAATTGGCGGAGCGTGGCGAAGGCGCGGCGGGCCACGGCCGGATCGTCGCTCAGCGGCGCCACGGTCATGAGACCGTCGACCCACAGGTTCTTTTTCCGCAGAGCGGCCTCGAGCAGCCGCGGAGCCCCGGCGGGGGGGGCGCCGAATTTGGCCGGGTCGGCCCCGGCGTTGATTTCGAGCAGGACCGGGAGGACGCAGCCCCGGCCGGCGGCGGCGCGGTCGAGCGCATCGAGAAGCTTTTCATTGTCCACCCCCTGAATGCGGTCGAAGTGCTCGGCGGCGAGCCGGGCCTTGTTCGACTGAAGATGGCCGATCAGCTCCCAGGCGACGGCCGCACGGGTGAGGGCTTTTTTCTCCACCGCCTCCTGCACCCGGTTTTCGCCCACGGCGCGCAGACCGTAGCGGGCGGCATAATCCGCCGCCTCCGGCGGATGGGTCTTGGTCACCGCCAGCAGTTCGACCTCGCGCGGATCGCGGCCGGCGGCGAGACAGGCCGCGGCGATTTGCCCGCGAACCGCATCGGCCCGGGCGGCAAAATCCTCATAGGTAAGAAACATTATTAATTTCTCTTAAAAAATTGCCTCATGATAAGAAATCTTTATCGTGCGTGCATGCAAATCGACAATTTCAAGATTTTTGCCGATCTGGTCGAGACCCGGAGTTTTTCCAAGGCGGCCAAGTTGAACAGCATCACCCAATCCGCCGTGAGCCAGCAGGCCCGGGCCATGGAGAAGCATTTCAAGACATTGCTGATCGACCGCAGCCAGAAACAATTTCAGCTCACCCGGGAAGGGCAGCGCGTTTACGAGGCGGCGAAGGAGATCCTCCTGCAATATGACAAGCTCGCGAGCGAGCTGCAGGAAATGAAAAAAATCATCAGCGGCACCATCCGCATCGCCACGATCTACTCGATCGGCCTGCACGAGCTGCCGCCCTATATCAAAAAATTTCTCCACGATTACCCTTCGGTCAACGTGCGGGTGGAATACCGCCGCTCCAATCTCGTTTACGAGGATATCCTGCACAACTCGGTCGACTTCGGCCTGGTGGCCTTCCCCGTCAAGGTGCGGCAAATCGAGATGATCCCGTTTCGCAACGACCGCCTCGTCATCATCACCCATCCCGGCCACCCGCTGGCCAAGGGTGGCGAGATCGAACTGAAACAGCTTACCGGCTACAAATTCATCGGTTTCGATCCCGACATTCCCACCCGCAAGGCGGTCGACCAGATTTTCCGCGACAACCGCCTCGAGATCCAGCCGGTGATGGAGTTTGACAACATCGAGACGGTGAAGCGTGCGGTCGAGATCGATCACGGCATCGCCATTGTGCCGCAGGCCACGGTGAATCAGGAAATGAAGCAGGGCACGCTGGCGGTGCTGCCGTTCAAGGGCAAGGAATTCACCCGTCCCCTCGCCATCCTCCATCGCAAGGGACGAGTGCTCACGCCGGCGATGCGCAAATTCATCGAGACCTTGGGTCTTGACCTACCCGACGCGCAGGAAACATGACCTAGCCGCGTGTCATGCCGTGCGGGCGGAACGCCATCTCTCGCACGGGTCTAACGACCATGGAATTTGCAGCCTTGACCCCCGCCGCAACCTCCGTTCCTAACTTTGGAATGGCGAACGGATTGCTCGCAATCTACGCGCTGACGCTCTGCGGGTTGGGATTCTTTGCCGCTCACCGGATCAAAATTCTGTGGCTGTATTACCGCCACTGCCGCCGGCCGCCGATGGAACCACCCCCGTGGACCGGACCGCTCCCGCGGGTATGCGTGCAATGCCCGCTCTTCAACGAGCCGCTGGTGGCCGAGGCCTTGCTGGAAAAAGTCACCGCCCTGCGCTGGCCGGCAGAGCTATTGGAGATCCAGATTCTCGACGACTCCACCGACCGGACCTCCGACATCGTCGAGGAATGGCTGCGCCGGCATCCCGTCGCGGCGGCGCGCTGCGTCCACCTCCACCGGCGCAATCGCCAGGGCTACAAGGCAGGTGCGCTCGCCGGCGGGATGACCCGGAGCCCGGCGGAATTTTTCGCGGTCTTCGACGCCGACTTCCGTCCCGAGCCCGATTTTTTGGAGAAGCTCATGCCTTATTTCGCCGACGCGCGGGTCGGCGTGGTGCAGGCGCGATGGGAATTTTCCAACCGCGACGCCAGCCTGCTCACGCGCTGCCAGGGCATTTTCCTCGACGCCCACTTCATCGTCGAACAGGCGGCGCGTTTTTCCGGCGATCTGTTTTTCAATTTCAATGGCACGGCCGGCATCTGGCGCCGCCTTGCGCTGGAGGAGGCCGGCGGCTGGCGGGCCGATACCGTCACGGAGGATCTGGACGCGAGCTACCGGGCCCAGCTCCGCGGCTGGAAATTCGTCTATCTCGACCGTTACGCCGTGCCATCGGAGCTGCCGGAAAACCTCACCGCCTTCAAATCGCAGCAGCGCCGCTGGACCAAGGGCGGCATGCAAGTGGCGCGAAAGCTCCTCCGCACCGTGCTGGCGAGCGACCAGCCCGCGCGGGTGAAGCGCGAGGCCTTTTGCCATCTTTCGATCGGCTTTGTGCATCCGCTGCTCGTGCTGTTTTCATTTTTGTTCGTGCCCTGCCTTTATTTCTTTGGCGCGCGGCCGCCGCAGGGCATCTGGCTCTGGATCAATCCGCTTTCGATCGTGGCGATCGGCGGATCGACCGTGACGCTTTATTTCACCGGCCAATATTTTCGCCAGAGGCGCTGGCTGGAGGGTTGTGCCTGGATGGTGGGAGCGCCGTTTGTCCTCGCCTTCGGCTTGGCGATGAGCGTGACGGGTTGCGTCGCCGCCCTCGAAGGGTTGCTGACGGAAGGGGGAGAATTCGTGCGCACGCCCAAAGGCGGCAACGCCGCCTCCGTCGGCGGCCTGGTCGGGCGCTTCCGCAGCCGGACGCTGTTCACGCTCATCATGTGCATCGAGGTTGCGCTCGGCCTGTGCATGTTTGGCGGCGCAGTCTATTTCGGCAGCAATGAACGAAACTACATTGCCATCATCCTGCTGGTGAAGGCGACCGGCTTTCTCGGTCTGGCGGCCATGTCCGTGCCCGACCTTTTGCCGAGGATGGGCACGCTGCGCGCCTGAGCGCGGGAAGAAGCGGTTGCGCTCCTGTCTCTGATGGGTAGTCTTTTTTCTTTATGAAATTTCCGCTTTTGACCTCCCTGTTCGCGGCCGCGCTGGCGGTCGCTCTTTTTGTCACGCCGCTGCGGGCCGATCCGGTGACGCCCGCCCAGCCCGCGCCGGGCTGGACGCTCAAGGACGTAAATGGCCAGCCGGTCAGTCTGTCCCAATTCAAAGGCAAGGTCGTGGTCCTGGACTTTTGGGCCACCTGGTGTCCGCCCTGTCGTTCCGAAATTCCCGGCTACGTCAAGCTGCAGGAAAAATACAAAGGCAAGGGCCTGGTCATTATCGGGGTTTCCGTCGACCAGGACGGCCCGGCGGTGGTGAAAAAATTTGTCGCGGATTTTCATATGAATTATCCGGTGGTCATGGCCGACGATTCTGTCGTCCAAGCCTACGGCAATCCGGACGCGATTCCCACGACGTTTATCATCGATCGCGCCGGCAAGATCCGCGACAAGAAGGTCGGGGCGATGGAGACGGCCGATTACGAAAAGATTCTGCAGCAGTATCTCGATTGAGGCAGAATCGAGCTCATTTTTTAAAGGGAAGGGGCCGGCGAAACCCCTAACGCCGGCCCCTATTTATTTCTCTTATCCGGCCTCTCGGCCGGACTCCATGTTACCCCAAGACCCTGCGGTGCAGGGAATTTTCCCTTGCTTTAAAGCAGAGGCCATGCCAGCGCGCGGAAAAATTTTCGCCGGTACGGCGGGTCAATTCTCGTTATGGAAACGCGTGATTTCCGCCAGCTGGTCGGCGATGCTGCGATCGCTGCGGCA
>DASRHD010000328.1:0-19195 GCA_035650695.1 Opitutaceae bacterium | reverse complement strand
CAACCGTAATCTTTCGCATAAAATGTTTGAAGCAAATCGAAACTTGGCCGAGGATGCATTTGACCGAGCCCGCATCGCCGGCACTCCATTACACTATAATCCCAACGTCGTTCTTTTCCGTCGCGCTGATAGGTGTGGACGAGATTTGGTATTAATACTCGACAATCGGAATCGCAAACGTCACACTTTCGCTGTTTGGATGTATCTGGCATGTTGAGTTCTACCGTTGTTTCCATGGGTGATTAGTCAGCTCGATTCAGCTCCTGCTCGCAGACGCGGCGAGCAGCTTGAGCAAGAAAGCAACCCGATGTTGCACCATGTGCTCGTTTTTTGCCCGGGCCATAGCCCGGTTCTGAAGTTCTCGCCGTGCGTCATCGTTTCTTAAATAAAAGTCGATTTTCTCAATCCAATCTTTGGAATCAAGCTCTGCCCTGATTATCTCGCCGGAGGGGAAATATCGATTTATGGCCTTGACGGGATCGGAGATTTGAAAAGCGCCACATGCTGCGATGTGAAATGTTCTTTGGCTGACGACGTGATGAGGCTGCATCCCATCGGCTTCGCGTTCATGAAAGTTCAAAGCAATTTTTGCCGAGTTGTAGACCTTGCTTATTTCCGAATCAGGTATGGGAAATCGATGGCGGTCAATCCGTCGCGACATCGATAAGAGCTTGCCCATGCGAAACAGCTTGCTTGCGGCGCGAAGCAGGTTGTCTTGAACGGTCCATCCCGGGCCATGTATTCTGACATCGTATCTTCGCTTCAATTTTGGCAGTAATTCTTCATTAAACCATCTTTTTAACTGCAGCTTGCCGCCGACAAAGACAAGGTCGCATCGGTACTTGTCTTCCGCATTGACCTTAAAATGAATATTGGGATTGGCCGCATGAGCAATGGTCACGTAGCATTTCCCCGTCTCTTTTACGAATTCCGACATCGAATCTTCCTCTCGCTCACCGTAGTACAAGTCAGCAATGTCGAAATGCCGCAACGCATCGGCTCGCTGGGAGGGCTGAGCCAACAACGGCCAAAACACGCTGAGGCAAATCTTGGTACCGGCCCGCCTCGCTTCGGTTAAACAGGATCGGAATTCTTCAGTCTCGATCGGACTACTAACGATATCACAAAACAGAATATCCGGCTGCAGCCGGCCTAGCATCTCGTAGAGCTTTCGCCAATCATCACATATATGGGTCTGATAGCCATGTTGCGAAAACCCGTTCTCCCAAGTTTTCACTATCCAGCGAATAGCGCTTGGACCATGAGTATAAGGAAAGTTAAATATTACATTCCTCATAAATTTTCAATGGCACATGGATCGGCCTTGCGCAAAGTGCGTTTGACGATCGATACCACATCCGTAATCAAATGTCTCAATGGGTCGCGAACGAGAAACAAGAATACCGTGCATGAGATAAACCCGGCCATGACCGGCGATCGATGCAGCAAGGTGATAATTAACCAAGCTGCTCCCATCGCCACAATGGAGCGTATGATGACTGCCCAACCTGACTCGGCACCAGTAAAACCGGAATGGTAAATTACCGCACCAAAATTACCAACCGCCAGAGTTGCATGCGTCACAAGCGCAGCAAACGTTGCACCCCAAATACCGCCAATCGGCACCCACCAAAGCACTAAAACAACATTGAGTATTGCCGCTACGATGCTTACGACCATCGACCACGCCTGTCGTTGCTGGATTAGCATCCACTGGGCCAACGGCGTGTAGAGATAAAAGAAAAAGCAAGGCAGCGTGAACATCACCAACACCGGCGCAGCTGACTCGAATGCATGGCCGAAGGCGATCCGCAATAGAGGCCTGGCAAAAACAGCTATTCCCAGCGCCAGCAGTGCACCCACCAGGGTGGTCCGCGCAAAATTTTCCAGCCATCGTTTGCGCGTGGCCAAAATTTGATCCCCCGACGATCGGATGGAGAGGGCCGGCAGGCTAGCCAGAGAGAAATAATAAACGGGCATGATAAAAATACCGAATACGGTTTTGACTGCAACACTATACCGGCCGATTTCATCCATCGAAACATGCTTGGCCAGCACCACCACATCATAGTTCATATAGACCGCAGAGACGATCACCGTACATGTCATGGGCAGACACTCCCGTAGCGGAATCCAAAGCTGATCGATCGAAACCATCTTTATAGTCTTGATTCGGCGGATTTCCGAACCGAGAGGAAGCAAGCCCAGACCCATACTGACGACGAGCGCAGCTACTACTGTCGCTACGTCGCCATGCATAGCCAGAGCTAAGATGCAAGCCACTAATTGCAATACGGATGTGACGGCGCGCACCGCCGTCTCCTTCCAAAACTCTTGGCGCCCGCGATAGGCCACAAAAACATAGCTGCCAAAGTCTGTCAGCCAAAGGAAAACCCCCATCAATAAAATAAGCTTTCTCTCGCCGCCGTTGTGGAAGGCAAGCCAGGCCCAGCCGCTCAGCAGCGTCAGCCCAACCGCGGACGAAACCACCTTGAGCATGCCGTATTCCAGCAAGACGGCATGGTTCTGAGGATCTTTGGCCAGCTCGCGCACCGCTACGGTGGTAATGCCAAGATCAAAAAAGATGCCGAAGAGGCTTGCAACCGACAGGGCATGAGTGAATTGCCCATACTGTTCCGCGCCCAGCCAGCGCACAAGAACCAGCACTTGGACAATTTTGGCGGCCCGGACGATCAGTTCTCCTGAAAAGCCCCACGCAGTGTTTTTGAGAAGCGACATGGCACCTTGCGCCCGCACTATGCCTTATGCAATCGCTGGTGGCGTCGAAGCATGCGACCCAATTCTTTCTGAAGCGAAACGTTCAGCGTCCAGCCTGGAACTTCGCCTTGCATGGGGGTGATCGGCATGGATCCGATCCTCGGGCCCGGCATCACCTGCGCACCGGCCTTGAGGCAATCGCACACAGGATTGCCGACAAAACCATCCGAACCGATGACCAGGTTGGTAATCATTAAATCTCGGAGTAAACCGTTGAAGATAACGGGTGGTGACAGAAGAGAAAGGAAAAACCCAAGGCCGGCCTCCTTTTCCGTTAAAATTATTTCAGCGAACGCCTTGGCTGAGCCATGAAATATCCGTCCGTGTTTCAATGCATTGACAAGCACCGAGGAGGGCATCCAATCGCCGTTATACATTCCTTCGCACAACACTTATGGCCACGATAATCGTAACCGGCGTGGCGGGATTCATCGGCAGTCATACCGCCGAACAGTTGGTGGCAGCGGGTCACCGCGTCGTAGGCGTCGACAATTTTCGCACCGGCCGCCGGGAAAATCTGTCCGGCCTCCTTCACCATGAAAACTTTTCCCTTCACCAATCCGACGTGGCCACCGATGGCGCGCTGGACGCACTCGTCGCGGAATGTGCCCCGGCCGCCATCATCCATCTGGCGGCGCTTGTCAGCGTGCAGGAAAGTGTGGCATATCCCGAGCTGAATTTCCGGCTCAATCTCTACGCCACCCACCTCGTGGCCGAAGCGGCGCGGCGGCATCGGGTACCACGAGTCGTGTTTGCTTCCTCCGCCGCAGTTTATGGAAATTCTGGCAAGCTACCCTTGCAAGAATCGGTGATGGGCAATCCGGTCAGCCCTTACGGCGCGGCCAAGCTTGCCTCTGAAAGCCTCTTACTTGGCCATGCCCGGAGTTATCATTTCACCGCAATTTGCCTGCGGTATTTCAATGTTTACGGTCCGCGCCAAGACCCCACCTCTCCTTACTCCGGCGTCCTTTCCATTTTTGCCCGTGGGTTCCGCCAGGGCGAGGCTGTGACTGTTTTCGGCGACGGCCGGCAGACGCGGGATTTCATCGCTATAGGCGATGTGGCGCGGGCCAATCTAATCGCCGCCACAAAAGCAGATGTTGTATCAGGAGTAGCAAATATCTGCACGGGACAGCGGGTTTCATTAGAAAAGATCCTCGAAATTTTCGCCGACCGCCATCCTTACGCACCCGCCCCCAGACACGCACCGGCACGGTCAAACGATATTCTCCATTCCTGTGGAGATACCGCAAAGGCAAAAATCGACCTCGGCTTTGCCGCCGAAGTCCAGATTGAATCAGGACTTGCCAAACTCATTGGCACCGTCGATTAGTACCCTCTTATCCGTGGTCGCCGCCAGCGGTAGGCAAACGTGATCAACTGCACCCAATGAACAAAGCATCTGACATCGAACAGGACGACGATATAGATCTACGGGAATTGTTTATCCGGTTAGGCCGTGGGCTCGGCCAGATGATTGGGCTGGGCTTGCTCGGGTTGGTGATTTTTGTCCTTGGCAATATTTTCATTACCTGGCGGCAGCCAGTCGTGACAACCTGCCGGGTGGTTTTCACCTTTAGCGGCCTGGAGCGCGGCGAATACCCTGATCACTCCAAATTTTCGGCCGATGATCTACGTGCCCCCAACATCATTGCCGAAGTGCTGAAAGAACAGGGATTGGATACCAATGATAATTTTCAAAGCCGCATCAGGGCGGCGATCGATGTCGAAGGCGTCATGCCGGATACCCCCCAAAAAGCACGGGATACCCTCCGGCCCGGAGACTCCTCCGCCTATATTCCGGACGAATATATTGTCATGCTGACACTGCCCCGCCATTTCCCGCTCAACAATCAGCAGCGAGAATCCCTGCTGAATGGGATTATCAATGTCTATCGGGAAAATTTCTGGCGTACCTATGCTGCACTTCCACAGTCGTTCGGAAACGCATTTGCTACTCTACACAACGCCGATCTTTCCGATTATGAGGCGATTCTCAGTGAAGACATGCAGAACATTGTCAGCTATCTGAATCAAAAAGTCGAAGATACGACTGCGCAGGAGGGAAACACTTCCCGGAGGGACACGCAAAGCCGCACTTTCCGTTCGCCAACTACAAATTTGTCGTTCGGCGATCTGCTAACCCAAGTTAGGCTTTTTCAGCAAATTAAACTTAATGGAATCTTGGGACTAATTTACCTCAACGGGCTTTCCCGTGACCGCGCGGCCGCCATGGCGAAGATGGATTATCGTTTGCAAATACTCGATGACCAAAGCGACAAAGCCGAAGAAGAGGAGAAAATGGTCCATGACTTGCTGACAGAAGCCCAAAAGCGCGCCCAGAGCTATGTCTTGGGCATCCGATCCGAAACGGTGCAACCGCGTGCCGACGTTCCCGTCATTGACCGAGGATTGATTGATTCCTTGGTCGCCAATGACTCCTACAACTTCCTTGTGCGCCAGGCGCTGGACATAGGATATAAGGCAAGGGAACTTCAAGCCGAGAGAGACGATCTGCTTGAAAGAAAAAAACACATGCAGTCGTTCTTACAGGGAAAGACCGTCGATCAATCAAGCCTCATTGCCGAGGCTGAAAAATCGCTCGCCGAACTGGAACCCGCCTATCAACAATTAATCGCTGATATTCGCAAGACCAATGCCGACTTTGTCCGGCAGCAATTTGCTGATGCCATTCGCCCGGTGTCAGAAATCAAGACCGAGGGCACGGTCAAGCCGCTGGCCGTTTCCGGCGCGATCGGCTTCGCCCTGGGACTGGCCACAGGAATGGGATTTAGCCTGCTGGGCATTTACCTCGGCGCTCGAAGCAAAGCTAATCCTGCCTAATGCTGCGGACGCCGCCGTAATGGGCGATGCGGAGAGAATTTTTGATCAGACCGCGATTGCCCACGGCGGAAAAGAGCAGCGCAATAAAGGCTAGGAAGATACAGGCCTTGGCCGCCTCCCGCCTGCTCTCCCGGTGCCCCCGCAATGCAAGGTATGCCGCGAGAAGAATGATCCAAAGCATAAGGGCAAGGTAACCCCATGAGAGAAGACAGCGCCTGAGGTTGCGCCCGTTCATTCCCGCCGGAACGATGGGGTGCGCCAGTCTTATTTGCGAATATGGATCATCCGCCTTTGCCGACGTAGTGAGTCTCCACCCGTTTTTCGTCACAGCCAGGTCGGCGATTTGATGGGAAAGCTCAAAATCGGTTCGGGCGAAACGATGGATTTCGTCACCTCGACGATTGATGATCCTGAGGCTAACTATCGTGAGTTCACCCGCCCCGCTGACGAAAGGATCAAGCCGCAGGTTGAGCAATGGCGCGTCGGGGAGGGGGAAAGTATAAGTATAGGCCGATTCGCTGGGACCGAGAGGCAGGCGAATTTTTTCGAACTCGTTGAAACCTCGTCCAGTATCCAGATAAAAAGCGGCCTCCCCCTGAACGTTCGATGCACAGGTGATTTCTAGGTAGTCCAAGCCCGATGACGGATTGTCCAGCGGGTAATATTCCAGCGGTATTTCCTGCGGAAGCCAAAACCCGATCGTCGCTAATGCCACCGCCAGCAGTCCCCGGCCCCAGGTGGGCCCGAACGGACTGCTTGATGCGACCAAATTCGCGGAGCTTTGTGAAGAGTTATCCAATGCAAAGAGAAATACTCAGCAGAACCAAAGGGCAAACCATGAAAATTCAGGGAGAGGGATGCTCCGACCAAACCGTATAGCATTGTGCGGTGATGGTCACCACGACATTGCCGTTTATGCCAGCAACATAGGCGGGAATATGACGGCTGGAAAAGTAGTCGCGAATCCTTTTGCTACGGAGTGAAAACCACAAGGATTTGGGCGATGGGACCAGCACAGCGGTGGGATGGACCCGATCGAAAAATTCATTCGGCGCGCAGCCTTCTGTGCCGTGATGAGGCGCCTTGAGAATATCAGCCGACAAATCCAGATTACTTTTCGCCAGGTATTCGCCCAATGGGCGATTCAGATCGCCCGTGAAGAGCGCATGGATGTTGCCGTGGGTCAGGCGCACGATGATGCTGGTATCATTGATATCAGTCGGTCCGACTGGGGTGTGGACGCCGTCGTAACGACAAATGACATCGAGATAAATGGGAACGCCGCGCGTCGAGGCATCAATCAGGCGATCGCCAGCATTGGGTATGAAATAAGGAATATTTTTCTCCCGTAAAAACTTCAATGTGGCCATGACGTCGTCCCAGTCGGCTAGCGGCGTCCCTTGATGCTCTCGATCCATTTGCTCCCGCGATGCCGGCAGGCTGACGGCGACACGGTCGATCTTGATGCCGGCTTTAATGGCGTCCAGCAATCGCCCATAATGATCTTTGTGAAAGTGACTGATGATGACCAGGTCGATATGCTTGATTTTGCGTTTTTCCAGGAAGGTAAGCGCCGTTCCCGGCGCATCGATGGCATCGGCCACATCGATCAGCACGCGCTCTCCGTTGGGAAATTCAAGCAAATGGCAGTCGGCCTGGACTTGCCCCGGCGTCACATTGACCATTGTCCAGCGTGTCTGGGGTGGTGTGGGCGTGCATGAGAGCAAACCGACGGCCATAATGACGGCTCCCGCCCAAACCACCCAGCTCGAGAACCGGCGGTGGGGGATAAAAAAAGTAAAGTCACTCTCGCAAACGGCCATGCGAATTTCACAGGCAAGGCGCCATCCAGCCCAATGACAAGCCACGAATGCCTCACGAGGTGCGCGGCCGGCTGCAGCCGAGGTTAGGGTTGCCAAAGCCCCTGCGCTATTGCATTTAGCGCTTAATTCCCATGCGGCTTTCGATTGTCGTTCCCGTTTACAAAGAAGAAAAAAATATTCCGGAGTTTTTTCGCCATTTGCAGCCGATCCTCTCGCGCGTCACTTCGGACTATGAAATCATTTTCTCCCTTGATCCGTCCCCTGATCGGACGGAGGACGTCATTCTGGAGCAGCGCGCCGTCGATCAACGGATCAAACTCCTCAAATTTTCCCGCCGTTTCGGCCAGCCCATGGCCACATTGGCCGGTCTGCAATACTCTGGTGGCGACGCGGTGATTGTGATGGACGTTGATTTGCAGGACCCCCCCGAGCTCATCGAACAGATGGTGGCGAAGTGGAAAGAGGGGTTTGACGTCGTGCTGCCGCAGCGCCGTCACCGCACCGGCGAGTCCTGGCTGAAAAAACTCATGGCTGCAATCGGCTACAGAATCATCGAGAAAGTTGCCGAAGTGAAAATCCCCCCGAATACCGGCGATTTTCGCCTGATGAGCCGGCGCGTTGTTAATGAAGTGATACGCCTGAAAGAATGCCATGGATTTCTGCGCGGCATGGTCGCAGTCGTCGGTTTCAGACAATGTCTCATTCCTTTCGATCGCCCCCCCCGGTTTGCCGGCCGGACAAATTACAATCGCTTTCTCGGCTCGCTCCGCATCGGCTTCAATGGCGTATTTTGCTTTTCCACTTATGCGCTCCAATTGAGCACACTGCTGGGATTCAGCATTGCCGTTTTTTCTTTCCTACTGATGGCTATCTACTTATTTTACAAAATAATGGGATGGCCGATCGTGTGGGGCAATCCGACCATGGTCATCCTGGTGTCGTTCCTAGGCGGCATTCAGCTCATCAGTATCGGCATTTTGGGAGAATACATCGGACGCATTTATGAAGAAGTGCGCGATCGGCCCAAATTTATCGTCGATCGAGCGGAGGGCTTCGATCACTGAAGGGCTTGATCTTCGTTTATTTTATCTTTCATGCAAAAAGCCTTCATCACCGGAGCCGCAGGTTTCATTGGTTCCAATCTTGTCGACCGGCTTCTCGCCGACGGCGTCTCGGTCGTCGGATGGGACAATTTTTCCACCGGCCAGAAAAAATTTCTCGAGGCCGCGCTGCTTCATCCTGGCCTCCAACTCGTCGAGGGTGATACCCTGGACCTGTCCGCACTCACCGCAGCCATGGCGGGTTGCGACTTCGTTTTCCATTTTGCCGCCAATGCCGATGTGCGTTTTGGCACCGAGCATCCGAGAAGGGACCTCGAGCAAAACACCATCGCCACATTCAACGTCCTGGAGGCGATGCGGACCAATCACATCAAGCGCCTCGCCTTTTCCTCCACCGGCTCGGTTTACGGCGAGGCAATCAAAATTCCGACGCCCGAAGACGCATCTTTTCCCATTCAAACGTCGTTGTATGGCGCTTCGAAAGTTGCCGGCGAGGGCCTCATCCAGGCTTATGGCGAAGGCTTCGGCTTTGAAGGCTACATCTTTCGCTTCGTCTCCATTCTCGGCGAGCGCTATACTCACGGACATATCTTCGATTTTTATCGGCAACTGCTGCAACATCCGGATCGCCTGCAAATTCTGGGCGACGGCTCCCAACGCAAAAGCTATCTTTATGTGCAGGATTGCCTCGACGCCATTCTCCTCGTGACGCGCCGGGAGACGGCGAAAACCGCAAAGCATCGGACGCAAATATATAATCTGGGCACCTCCGAATATGTGCAGGTGAATGACAGTGTCCGCTTCATTTGCGGCGCCCTGGGCTTAAAGCCGCGGCTGGAATATACCGGCGGAGATCGCGGCTGGATTGGCGACAATCCGTTTATTTTCCTCGATACGAGTAAGATTCAGGCCACGGGCTGGAAGCCAAAGCTGACCATTGAGCAAGGCATCCTAAAAACCCTGCGCTGGCTGGAGGCCAACCGTTGGGTCTATGAGGCGAGGAACAAATAATAAAATTATTCTCCGCGGAATGGAAAATCCGCCTGTTCCGCGCCGACCCGCCGACGGCGCGGGGAACGATTGCGGCCGGCCGATCAATGTTTCCGCCAAAAGGCGGTCGCTAGAATGATCGCCAATGGCAAGGCTTTGCGCACTTTCCGAATGGCCCTACTCCAACTGCCGGCCGCGCCGGAAGACGCGGTAATTCAGCAGGAGGAAGACGACGAAGGTTGAGGGGGGAACAGCGACGGCAGCCGACCAGATCACATTCAGCCCAATCATCCTCAGACAGAGCTGGAAGAGTCCCATATTGATGAGGTAGCTCAATCCGGCGGTAAGAAGATATTCGGCCAGCTGCCTCGCCGTGTCGCGCCGTCCGCTCGGCAGCGCCCAGAAGCGGTTGAAAGTGTAATGGGTCGATGTTGAGCAGATCCAGGAAAGCGAAAAAGCGATATCCGGCCCCATCCCGCGCTTGAAGAAGGCCAGGGTGATGAACTGCACCGCGGCCGCCGTTCCGCCCACCGCCAGAAAGCGGACAAAACGGCCTCGCGTTTCCTGAGGGGTGAGAAGGCGCTTGAACATGATGGTGTCCAAGTGGGCCCGGCCATTGGCTGCAATCCTTATCTCGATGGGCGCTCCACTGGACACCAGGAAGATTCTACTCTTGAGCCGCCAGCCGGACTGCCACTACAAGAGCATCGCCTCATGAACCTCGTTATCACCGGCACCAGTAGTGGCATCGGCCGCGCGCTGACCGAGCATTTATTGAAGTCCGGCCATCAGGTGTGGGGCTTGGCACGGTCAGACCAGTCAGCCCTGAGCAGCGAACTTCCCGCCCGCTTTCATTCCGTGCGTTGCGATGTAAGCGACTGGGCGCAAGTCGCTGCGGCGGCGCGGGGTATTTATGCCGTCGCTCCGCATCTCGATGGTCTGGTCACCTGCGCGGGTCTGCAAGGCGCGGTCGGCGCGGCCGTGACGCTGGATCCGCAGCAATGGAGTGCGACGGTCCGGGTGAATCTTGATGGCACGTTCTACGCCATCCGGGCGTTCCATGAACTCCTGAGACGATGCCCACGGCGCGCCAAGGTCGTCTGTTTTTCCGGCGGCGGGGCGACCAAGGCGCGGCCCAATTTTTCCGCCTATAGCGCGGCCAAGACCGCCGTGGTACGCCTGGTCGAGACGCTGGCTGAGGAGCTGCACGGCGAGCCGCTCGACATCAATGCGATCGCGCCGGGTGCCATCCCCACGCGGCTGACGGATGAAGTTATCCGCCTGGGCCCGATGGTCGTCGGTGAGGCGGAATATCAAGCGGCATTAAAACAGAAGAACTCCGCTGACGGCGCTCCGCTGGCGCGTGCCCTGCGGCTGACGGAGTTTCTCCTTTCGCCGGTCAGCGATGGTCTCAGCGGCCGCCTGCTCAGCGCGTCGTGGGATCCGTGGGAGAAACTTTCCGCCCACGCCGCCGACCTCGGGCCGACCGACATCTACACGCTCCGGCGCGTCCTGCCCGAAGACCGCGGAAAAAACTTCAGCTGAAACCGGACGGCGCAAATGAACTCCGGCTTGAGTAATTTTTCGGTTGCGGAAGGCTTGACCTCCATGCCAGCCCAGACGTCTCCCTTCCTCGGACTCGCCCTCATTGGCTGTGGTTACATCGGCAAGAAGCGCGCCGCCGCGCTGGCCAAGATTCCGACGACGGCATTGCACTATGCCTGCGACCTCGATCTTGGTCGGGCGTCGGAGCTGGCGCAACTTGTCCCCGGCTGCCGCGCGATCGCCGACCACGCCCCAGTGCTGCGCGATCCGGCGGTGAACGCCGTGATCGTGGCCACGCTCAACGCCTCGCTTGCGCCCCTGGCGCTCGCCGCTGTCCAGGCCGGTAAGCACGTGCTAGTGGAAAAACCCGGCGCACTCAATGCGGGCCAACTCCGCATCCTTCTGGCCGCGGCGCAGAAAAACGCCGTGCGTGTCCGCCTGGGCTACAATCACCGTTTTCATCCCGCCCTGCAGAAGACGCGCGAATTGATTGATAGCGGGGCACTCGGTCCGCTCATGTTCCTGCGGGGACGCTACGGTCACGGGGGCCGCATAGGCTACGACCGCGAATGGCGCGCCGATCCGAAACGGTCCGGCGGCGGCGAGCTCATTGACCAGGGCGTCCATCTCATCGATTTGGCCGGATGGTTTCTGGGCGACTTTTCCACCGTCGATGGCCATGCCGCTACTTTTTTTTGGGATATGCCGGTCGACGACAATGCCTTCCTTTCGCTGCGCACCGCCATCGGCCAGACCGCCTGGTTACACGTCAGCTGCACGGAATGGAAAAATTTGTTCTCGCTCGAAATCTACGGACGGAACGCAAAAATTGCGATCGACGGCCTGGGCGGTAGCTACGGCCCGGAGCGCCTCACTTACTATCAAATGAAACCTGAGATGGGCCCGCCGGACACCACGGTTTGGGAATATCCGGCGAATGATGGGTCCTGGGCCGCGGAAATGTCCGCTTTCCTTGAAGACATCCGGCTTGGCCGCGAACCGTCGCCTGGGCTAAAAGAAGGCATTTGCACGCTGGAGATTGTCGAGGCTATCTACCGTCGAAGCGGTTATCCGGTGTCGACCGGGAACGGTTAGTCTGTCCGGATTTCATCTCACGTCTTTTGCCCGATCCATGATTATCACCCGTTCTCCCCTACGCATCTCCCTCGGCGGCGGCGGCACCGATCTGCCCAGTTATTATCACCAGTTCGGCGGATTTCTCGTCGCGGCGGCGATCGACAAATATGTGTACATCACCAAGCATCACACCTTCCAGCAGGAGATCATCATCAAATACTCCAAGCTCGAACGGACCGCAACCGTCGATCAGATCGAGCATCCGATCGTGCGCGAGGCCCTTAAGCTCGTGGGCGTAACCGATCCGCACATCGAGCTCACTTCCATGGCCGACATTCCCGGTGGCACCGGGCTCGGTTCCTCCGGCAGCTTTACCACCGCCCTGCTCAAGGCGCTGCACGCCTACAAGAAAAATCTCATCTCTCCCGTCGAGCTGGCCGAGCAGGCCTGCGACATTGAAATCAACAAGCTGGGAGAGCCGATCGGCAAGCAGGACCAGTATATCGCCGCCGTCGGCGGGATCACCGCCTTCACCTTTCATCCGGATGGCCGGGTGGAATACCGCCCCTGCCAAATCTCCGAGGAAACACTCTTCAATCTCGAGGACAACCTGCTCCTCTTTTTCACCGGCTATTCGCGCAGCGCCTCGGCCATCTTGAAAGACCAGAACGATCGCTCGAAAAAGAATGACGCCTCCATGCTCGACAATCTGCATTTCACCAAGGAACTCGGCTATAAGTCTCTCGAAGCGCTGGAGAGGGGAAATTTGGAGGAATTCGCCCGCTTGATGGACGTCCACTGGCAGCGCAAAAAGGCGCGCAGCTCCGGCATGAGCAACCCGCACATCAACGAATGGTATGACCATGCGATGGCCCATGGCGCGCTCGGCGGAAAGCTGATCGGCGCCGGCGGCGGCGGCTTCCTCATGTTCTATGCCGGCGACATGAAAAAGCTGCGCCACGCCATGCGGGAGAAGGGGTTGCAGGAAGTGCGCTTCCGTTTCGATTTCGAGGGCACCAAGGTGGTCGCCCAAAACTGAGTCGCCAATGCCCGCAGATTTAACCGTCGCGATTTTGGCCGGCGGACTGGCCACGCGCCTCCGCCCGATCACGGAAAAAATTCCCAAGCTGCTGGTCGAGGTAGCGGGCGAACCTTTTTTTTCGCACCAGCTCCGGCTGCTGAAAAAAAACGGCCTTACGCATCTCGTGCTCTGCGTCGGCCATCTGGGGGAGAAGATCGTCGAACAGTACGGCGATGGCGCAAAATTCGGCGTGCGAATCGAGTACGCCTTCGATGGCGCGAAACTCCGCGGCACCGGCGGCGCGCTGATCCACGCCCTGCCCAGGCTCGGCGAGGCGTTCTATGTGCTTTACGGCGACTCGTATCTGCCCCTCGATTATCGGGCGGTTGGCGACGCGTTTCTGGCCTCGGGCAAACCGGGATTGATGACGGTCTATGAAAATCAGGAGCGTTACGATACGAGCAACGTCTGGTTCGAGGCGGGTGAAATCAAAGTTTACGACAAAAAAAACAAACTTCCGCAGATGCGCCACATTGACTACGGGCTCGGCGTATTCCGCCCTGCGGCCTTCGCCGGCTGGGCCCGGGATACGGCTGTGGATCTGGGCGATGTCCAGACGGCGCTGGCCCAACAAGGCCGGCTGGCCGGGTATGAAGTTGGGACGCGTTTCTACGAAATTGGTTCCCCGGCGGGTCTGGCCGAGCTCGACCGGCTTTTGCGCACCGGCGGAATTAGCGGTTAAGCCATTTCTTTCTTTTCAATTTCTTCAATCTCCTAATTTTCATCGCATGTCCTACGCCAGCCAGCATCTGCAGGAAACCGCCACGATCGTGGCCAAAATCAATCCAGCCGACTGCGAAAAATGCGTCGCCGAATTGCGGGCGGTGCGCGAGCGCGGCGGCCGACTTTTTATTCTCGGTGTGGGTGGCAGCGCAGCCAACGCCTCGCACGCGGTGAACGACTTCCGCAAAATAGCCGGCATCGAGTGTTATGCGCCGACAGACAATGTCTCCGAACTGACGGCCCGCACCAACGATGAAGGTTGGGCAAGTGTCTTTGTCGAATGGCTTCGCGGATCGCGCCTGAACGCCAAAGACGCGCTGCTTGTTTTCTCCGTCGGCGGCGGCAGTCTGGAAAAAAATGTCTCGCCCAATCTCGTCGCCGCCCTCCAGCTCGCCAAGCAGGTCGGTGCTCGCGTTATCGGCGTGGTCGGCAAGGATGGCGGTCATACCGCCAAGGTCGCCGATGCCTGCGTCATCGTGCCGACGGTCAACCCCGCCAATATCACGCCGCACAGCGAGGCATTCCAGGCCGTGGTCTGGCACCTCTTCGTGTCGCATCCCGACTTGAAAATCAATCAGACAAAATGGGAGAGCGTCGCGAGCAAACCGTGAAGGCCGCCGGGATCTCCTTCTGCTGGCCGGTGCCTTGACCCACCATGCCGCCACGCCCCGCCGTTTTTCTTGACCGCGACGGCACTCTCAACGTCCAGATCGTACGCGAGGGCCGCCCCTTCCCGCCCCAGATGCTGGATGAATTCCAGCTTTTCCCGGAGGTACCGGCAGCCTGCCGGGAACTCAAAGCGGCCGGCTTCGCGCTCGTCGTCGCGACCAACCAACCGGATGTCGGCCGCGGCCGTCAATCGCAGTCCGTGGTCGAGGCCATGCACGACCGGCTGCGGCGGCTGGTGCCGGAGATTGAGCGCATCGAAGTCTGCTATGACTCCGGGCAGGGCGAGCCTTCCCCCCGGCGCAAGCCTGCCCCGGGGATGCTGCTCGATGCTGCCGCCGCGGTGGGCTTGGATCTGGCGCGCTCTTGGATGGTGGGGGACCGTTGGCGCGATATCGATTGCGGCAGGCGAGCGGGTGTCCGCACGGTTTTTATCGACCGCGGCTATGCGGAACCAAGGCCGGCCGAACCGGATTTTACCGTGAGGAATTTTGCCGACGCCAGCCGGATTATCCTTGCCCATCTCTGAGTGCGAAATCTGACTCTCCAAATGAAATCGCTGGCCGATCTCAAGGTACAGATTTACGCCGACGGTGCCGACAAAGCCGGCATCCTCGACCTTTATGCGAAGCCCTACATCAAGGGTCTTACGACCAACCCGACGTTGATGAACAAAGCGGGAATTCGGGATTATGAGGCGTTCGCCCACGACATTTTAAAAACCGTCACCAGCAAGCCGATTTCATTCGAGGTATTTTCTGATGAGTTTCCGGAAATGAAGCGGCAGGGGCTCAAAATCGCCGGCTGGGGCGAGAACGTTTACGTCAAGATTCCCATTACCAACTCCCGCGGGGAGCCGTCGATTCCACTTATCCGCGAACTCGCGCAGCAGAACGTTCAGCTTAACATCACCGCCATTCTCACCCTCGCCCAGGTCCGCGATGTCGCGGCTGCGCTCAACCCCGCGGTGCCGTCGATCGTCTCCGTTTTTGCCGGCCGCATCGCCGATACCGGCGTCGATCCCATGCCGATCATGCGCGAGTGCCGGCCGCTGCTCAAGCATCAGCCCAAGGCGGCCTTGCTCTGGGCCAGCGTGCGAGAAGTGTTGAACATCCTCCAGGCCGAGGCCTGCGGCTGCGATGTCGTGACGGTGCCGCACGATATCCTTGGCAAGGCCGCCAAACTCCTGGGGCTGGACCTCACCGCGCTCTCGCTTGATACCGTCCGGATGTTCGCCAAGGATGCCGCCGCCGCGGGCTTCAGGCTCTAACCTCTCCTCCACCGCCGGCCGGCCTCGGAGCCGCAATTGATGCGGCTTGCCCTGCCTATCTCGGCAATCAATGTTGATGCAGCGCGTATGACCAGCCGCTTAAAGGACTCTCGTTCAACGATTCCGCCTACTGCTCATAGTTGTTACTTGCAGCAAAGACTCAAAGCGCGGCAATGAACCCGTCGGAATCGTCTGCTTTTCCCTCTCTGGAAATAATTCGCGCCGAATTACTCCGTAGAGAGGATCTCGGGTGTTCTCCTGCCGATTTGCGCTTGGAACTTATTCCTGGGAATCCGCTGAGGCACGATTTTTTTTCGCGAATCTGCTTTTGTGCCGCGGCGGGCGACCGGATCCTTTTCCGGCTCGTCGTGGGACGGTCGCTGGAACAACTGTGGGAGCGCGCCCAAGCCTTCGCCGACGCCTGTCCGGACATCGCCTGCCGGCCGCTGTTTTATCACCGCGCCGGAGAATGGGATTATCTGGCTGAGGAATTTTTTAAAGGCCGGGAGGTGGAGGTGCTGGTCCGGGAAGGACGGCAGACCGTGACGGAAGTCGTCGCCTGCGTGGAAAAAATCATGGCGGCTTTGGAGCGCACGCAGCAGCCTTCCACCCCGGAAGCGGCGGCACAGGAGCTCGACTGGTTGTTCACGCGGGTTTGCGCCCTCCCGCTTTTCGCTAGATTTGATCAAACCCTGCTGCAAGAGGCCGTATTTCCTTTTGTCCGCGCCGGCATGCTGGCCGGTCCCTTTCGCACCCGTTGGACCAATGGAGATTTGATCCCGCGAAACGTGCTGGTGGATCCACACGGCAATGTCCGGTTGATTGATTACGAGTTTGCCGCCCGGACCCATTTCTTTGCCGAAGATGCCTGGCGGTGGCGCATTTTCTCCACCTTGCCGCCCGAGGCCCGGGAACTGCCGGGATTGGGCGATATTACAAATCAGCCGTGGGTGGAAGCGTTCCATCTCTTGCGGCAAATCGTGCTGGCCCATGAGGTCAACGGAGCCCAGCGAGCGGCAAGTGATTCGCGTCCAGCCCTTGACCGGCTTGCCGGACTGGCTGCAACGCAAACCGAGCACCAGAACAGCGTGTTCCTGCAACGCCTCGCCGCCATTCCCGCCGTCGAGATGCGGCTGGCAGCCGAGCTGGAAAAACACTTTAGCCTGATCGCCAAACTGGAAGAATCCGGCCGAGCAAAAGACACAGTAAACGCCCATATGCTTAATTTGAGCCGGGCCGTCGTCGGCGACGCACTTCAGGAGATAATCCGCCTGCGCGATTTGCTCTACCAGCGCGAGGAGAAAATTCGCCATATGCAGCAGTCGATTTCCTGGCAGGCGACGACTCCGCTGCGCGCGGCCCGTCGTCGGCTGCTGGATCGCTACCGCTCCAGGCAGCCCGTCTCGGCCGATCCCGCCCGGATGCCCGCCATCAATTTTTATCATTCGCCGCGCGACTTTGACGACATTTCTCCCATGCTGCGCTTCGGGATCGATCATCCTTATTCCTGGGACACTGTCGCTGGCGCCATCCAGGTGAAAGGCTGGTGCTTTGCCGCCGACAAAATCGGCATCAAGAACATTCGCGCCCGCGTCGGGCATGAGGTTTACCCGGGCACTTACGGGCAGCCCCGTCCGGATATTGCTGGGCAGCATCCTCAGTATCCTCAGGCCCAACACTGCGGCTTCACCATCGATCTAGTCCTCGATCCCAGCAACCGGCATCTAGTCATCGAGGCTGGCGACGAGCATGGAAAATGGCAGCGCCTTCTGACCGAACGTCCAGGCAGACACATCAGCGACGATTATGCCCGGTGGGTGCGCGATTTCGATACCCTGACCTCCGCAGCCGTTGACAGTATTTACTCGCGCCTGCAAACCCTGCCGCACCGCCCGCTTATTTCGGTCGTGATGCCGGTTTTTAACCCGCCGGGAAAATGGCTCCTGCGTGCCATCGAATCGGTCCGCACCCAGATCTACGAACCATGGGAGCTTTGCATCGCCGATGACGCCTCCACTGCGCCGCACGTACGTCCGTTGCTGGAAAAGGCCGCTCACGACGATCATCGCATCAAAGTTGTGTTTCGCGAGGCCAACGGCCACATCTCCGCCGCCTCCAATTCCGCTCTTGCGCTGGCTGGTGGCGAGTTCGTCGCTCTCCTTGATCACGACGACGAATTGCGCCCGCATGCGCTCGCTTGCGTCGCCTTCGAGCTGGACCGGTTTCCCAAAGCCGATCTCGTCTACAGCGACGAGGACAAGCTGAATGAAAACGGCTTCCGCTTCGGTCCATACTTCAAGCCCGACTGGAATCCCGATCTTTTTCTGGCCCAGAATTTTATCTGCCATCTTGCCGTTTATCGCGCGTCCATCCTCCGCGAAATCGGCGGTTTTCGCACCGGTTATGAAGGCGCCCAAGATTGGGATCTGGCCATGCGGGTCGTGGAGCGCTCGGCGCCGGATCGAATCCGCCATATTCCACGCATTCTTTATCACTGGCGCGCCATATCGGGATCAACCGCCATGCACATCGACCAGAAAACATATTCCGTGACCGCCGCGGAAAGGCTGCTCCGTGATCATTTTTCCCGCATCAATGTAAAGGCTGAGCTGACGCCCGTGCCGGGCGATTACTGGCGGGTCCGTTATGCTCTGCCTCGACCCGCGCCGCGCGTCACGTTGATCATACCGACACGGAACCGGCTGAATGTGCTGCGCCCTTGCATTGTCAGCATTCTCGAAAAAACCGCCTATCCAAATTATGAGATCCTGGTGGTGGACAATGATTCCGATGAGTCGGAGACCCGCGTCTACCTCGAAGAATTGCGCCGGCACCCGCGCTGCCGCGTGATCGCTTTTGCCGGTCCTTTTAACTTTTCTGCCCTCAATAACTTCGCCGTCCGGCAGACAGATGCGCCGCTGGTCGGCCTGCTCAACAATGATCTCGAAGTGATCCAGGGGGATTGGCTCGACGAGATGGCTGGCCAGGCCCTCCGGCCGGAGATCGGCTGCGTCGGCGCAAAACTGTATTATCCGGACGGTCGCATCCAGCATGCGGGCGTCATCCTCGGCCTGGGCCGCGTCGCCGCCGGTCATGCCTGGCATGGCCATCCACGCCAAGTCACCGGTCCGGGCTATCGGGCGGTGCTGCAACAGAACCTGTCTGCGGTCACCGCCGCCTGTCTGGTCCTCCGCCGGGAAGTTTATCTCCAGGCCGGCGGCTTCGATGAGGAAAATTTCAAGGTGGCCTTGAATGACGTGGATTTCTGTCTGAAAGTCCGGGCCGCGGGCTACCGCAATCTCTACACACCATTCGCCGAATTGTATCATCACGAAAG
>DASRHD010000327.1:0-2595 GCA_035650695.1 Opitutaceae bacterium | reverse complement strand
CGACGGCCAGTGTGTGAAACCGCCGCAGCGCGGCGTCGTCGAGAATCGCGACGATCAGCAGGATGGCATCCGCGCCCCATTCAATCGCCTCAAGGATCTGCCGTTCGTCGATAATGAAATCTTTGCGGAGCAGCGGCAGTTTCACCGCGGCGCGAATCTGCCGGAGATAATCGAGCGAACCCTGAAAGAATTTTTCGTCGGTGAGGACGGACAGGCAGCTCGCACCCGCGGCTTCGTATTGCCGGGCGATCCGGACCGGGTCGAAGTCCGGGCAAATCACGCCGGCGGAAGGCGACGCCTTTTTGACTTCGGCGATGAGTGTGACCTTTCCGGATCTCGGCTGGCGCAACGCGGCGAGGAAATCGCGGCGCTCATCGCGTTCGAGCAGGGCGTCGCGCAATTCGCCGGCGGCAATCAGCCGCGCCGGCAGCTTCGCAATCTCGCGCTGCTTTTCGGCGACGATTTTATCGAGGATGTTTTGGCGGGAAGGCTCCATGCGCGTGCGGTGCGGTTATTCCTCTTCATCCTTCACTCCCTGCATTCGTTTGGAGGGGCAGCCGGCCCGGAGCCAGCCGTTCACAAAGGCGTCGAGGTCGCCGTCCATCACGCCTTGCACATTGCTGGTTTCGACGCCGGTGCGGAGGTCCTTCACCATGCGATAAGGCTGGAACACGTAGCTGCGAATCTGATTGCCCCAGGAGATGCTTCCCTTTTCGCCGTAGAACCGTTCCATCTCCGCTTTCTGGGCGTCGACCCGCTGCGCGTAAATGCGCGACAACAATAACCTCATCGCCGTCGCCCGATTCTGATGTTGGGATCGCTGGCTTTGCGAGGCCACGACCAGCCCGGTGGGCAAATGCGTGATCCGGACCGCGGTCTCGACCTTGTTCACGTTCTGACCGCCCTTGCCGCCGGAACGGAAGGTGTCGACCTGAAATTCGTTTGGCGGAATCACCACCTCGCCGTCGTCCTCCTCGATCTCAGCGATAACGTCCACGCTCGCGAAACTGGTATGGCGACGTTTATTGGAGTCGAACGGCGAGATGCGGACGAGCCGGTGCACGCCGCGTTCGGCCTTGGTATAACCGTACGCGAACTCGCCGGTGAGCAGCATCGTCACGCTCTTGAGTCCGGCGCCTTCGCCGACGAGCGCGTCGGTGACTTCCACCTTCCAGCCGCGGCTTTCGGCCCAGCGTTGATACATGCGGGACAGCATCTCCGCCCAATCCTGGGCTTCCGTGCCGCCGGCGCCGGCGTTGATGCTCAGGATGCAATTGCTCTTGTCGTGCGGGCCGTTCAGAAAGACGCGAAGCTCCAGCGCTTCGAGTTCCTTGAAAAACCTGGCGAGATCGGCTTCCAGCTCCTTCTGCACTTTCCCTTGGGCGGCTTCCGGCTCGGCTTCGCCGAGTTCGACCATCACCTGGAAATCTTCAACCTGTTTCTCCGCCTTGAGCAGGGGCTCGATTTTGCCGCGGAGGGAATTGGCCTCGTCGATGAGCCGCTGCGCCTGGTCGCGATTGTTCCAGAAGCTCTCGGCCGCCATCAGGGCGTTCAGTTCGCCCAAGCGTTTTTGCGCGCCTGGGACGTCAAAGAAACCTCCGCAGATGCGCGAGTTTCTCGGACGCCGTCGAAATTTCCGCCGTGATGGTGTCGAACATATTCAGGAAACGATAGCTGAGCGGGGCAGCGGAATCCAGAGGGAATGAATTGGCAATCGTCAGTGGTCCTTGGTCTGTAGTCCGTGGCTTCCTTTCGGCAAAACGCATCGTCTGCAAGGCGACTGACCACGGACCACGGACGACGGACAAAAAAATAAATTTCCCTGCATCACAGCCGCTTGCGGGCCGGGTGATTGACAGTTTTTTGCGGCGGCCGCAGAATGCCTCCATTGCAGCCTAAGTTGGCCTGCCTTCCTGCAGGCCAACGCGGGGGACCCAATCCCCGAATGAAAATTCGGGGCGGGGCGAACGATGAGGCAAACCCTTATCGCGGTCACTTTCAGGACCGAGCCCGTCAGCTAACCTCGTCGGCATCTGGAAGGGCGATCCTCTGCCCCGCTGAGTGGCGGGTCCAAGATCCCCGGTTTTAACGCAGGCAAGGCGCTTGATCGCGCCGTGCCGTGGTGGTTTTGCGTATGAATGACAACCGAGGTATCGGCGCTTCCTTGAAAGCGCTTTTTATCGGGCCCGCCCGCGAACTGTCGGACCAGCGCCTCTTTCACAAACTCTCGCTCGTCGCCGTGCTGGCATGGGTCGGGTTGGGCGCCGACGGCCTTTCCTCATCGTGTTACGGACCTGAAGAAACGTTCAAGGCACTGGGGACGCACACCGCATTGAGCGTGCTGGTGGCGCTGGGTTGCGTGATCACCATCGGCGTGATCTGCGTGAGCTATCGGCAGATCATCGAACTGTTTCCGTCCGGCGGCGGCGGTTATCTGGTCGCGAGCAAATTGCTGTCGCCGGCCGCCGGCGTGGTGTCGGGATCGGCCTTGCTCGTGGATTATGTCCTGACCATCGCGATCTCGGTGGCCAGCGGCGCCGATGCGTTCTTCTCGGCGATGCCGCCGGCCTGGCAATCGGGGAAGCTCGCCCTGGC
>DASRHD010000326.1:0-10035 GCA_035650695.1 Opitutaceae bacterium | reverse complement strand
GTTCTCCGGCGAGAGGGTTTTCAGGTACGTCATTTCCGCGGCGCCGAGAACCTGAATGCGCTTGTTGGCAAAATACTTGAAGAAACCGGTGAAGGCGAGGGCGGGGCGGTTGATCGTGCCTTCGCGGATCAGGCGATGCAGGCCGGCCTGGTCGGTGACGAGCTCCATCTTGAGCTTTTCCCGGTAGGTTTCAAAAAAGTGGGCGACGGTGATGCCGTGGATCGCTTTTTGCATGTGGCGGCGCAGGCTAGCGGCTGAACGGGCGGAAGACACGTCAAAAGAGCGCGGTGGGGCGGCGGTTTTCGGTCAAAGGTTGAAGTCCTGGCCGAGATAGATTTCACGGGCCTGCGGATCGTTGATCAGAAAATCGCTCGTGCCCTCGGTCAGCACCTTGCCGCGATGGATGATGTAGCCGCGGTCGACGATGCGGAGGGTTTCGCGGACATTGTGGTCGGTGATGAGCACGCCGATGCCGCGTTGCTTGAGCTGCAGGACGATCTTCTGGACGTCGGCCACGGAAATCGGATCCACCCCGGCGAACGGTTCGTCCATGAGGAGAAATTTCGGCTGGGTGACGAGGGCGCGGGCGATCTCCAGGCGCCGGCGCTCGCCGCCGGAAAGGGTGTAGGCCTTCTGGGTGGCGAGTTCGTCCAGCCCGAGGTCGTGCAGATGGGAATGCACGCGTTCAGCCCGTTCGCGGCGGGGCACGCCGATGGCCTCGACGATGGCGAGGATGTTTTCCTCCACCGTCAGTTTGCGAAAAATCGACGGTTCCTGCGGAAGATAGCCGAGGCCGAGGCGTGCCCTCTGGTGCATGCGCAGGCGGGTGGCGTCGCGGCCGCCGATGCGCACCCGGCCGCGGGTGGCGGGGACGAGGCCGACGATCATGTAGAAGGTGGTGGTCTTGCCCGCGCCGTTGGGACCGAGCAGCCCGACGATCTCCCCCGCCGCGACACGGATGCGCACGCCGTCGACCACCGTGCGCTTGCCGAAGATCTTGACCAGATCCTCCGTTCCGATTTCGGCGCGCGGACGCGACGCCTCGGCGGCGGCTCCGGCCGGGTTGGACGCGGAAGAAATCATTTGGAAGGAAGGGGTGCGACCACGGTGGGCGGCGGGGCCGGCGCGACCGGCGCCTTGTCCGGCTCGGGCAGCGGCGCATTCGGGCCGAAGCCGAGGTCTTTGATGCCGGGGAGGGTGATGTGAACATTCGTGCCCTTGACCCGGCGCTCGCCGCGCAGCAGCTCGATCGGCTCGCCGGTGGCGACGGTATTGTTGCCGTGATCGATCACGACGGGATTTTCCGTCAGCACGACTTTGTCCTCCAGCGGCAAAACCTGGGCCCGCCCGCAACTGGCTTCGCGGTCGCCCTGGACGATGTGGACGTGGCCGGTGGCAAGAAGCGATTTGAACCGGTCCTGCTTCCCGATGGTGTCGGTTTTGTCCCCGATCCGGGTGGAGATGACTTCCATGCGGTCGCAGGTGATGCGAAGGTCGTTGCCGGTGACGACGACGTTGCCGGTGAAGACCGAGACGGTTTCATCGGCGGTGCTGCGCATGTCGAGGGCATCGCTGTTGATCACGGTGGGCGGCGGTTCGGAGGCGCCGACCGCGACCGGGGAGGACAGGCTGGCCGCCAGCAGGAAAAGCGCGCCAAGACGGGATGGGTTCATTTCAACAGGTCTTTCAATTCAGTGTGGAAAACTACCCGCACGTTTCGCGCGATGGAAATTCTTTTTTGCACCTGGTAATACGTCCACTGGTTGCCGGTCAGCTCAAGGTCATCGCGAACGAGGCGGACGGGGCCCGGCCCGCCGGCGGTGTGATCGTCGAGCGAGACGCGGGCGATGGGGCTGAGCAGGACCGAATCGACGTGGCTGGAGGCATCGCCGCTAAAAACGGTCAGGTCCATGTCGTCGAGCTGGATAATGCGCGAGGTGAGCATCCACGCCTTGGAACCGCGCAGGAGGAGCGAGCGGTAGCCTTCCGCCGGCGTAAAAGTCGGAAGAATGAAATTTTTTATCGGTTCGGAAGAGGGGGCGGCATCGTCGGCGCCGTCGGCGACAAGGGGCGCCAGCAGGCAAATGAAGCCGAAGACAAAGCGGGACAGGAAATTCACTGCGGAAATTTGTGACCGCGCGCGGTCAGGAGATGTTCACAAATTTCGCGCACGGCACCGAAACCGGCGGCGCGGCGGGTGCGGTACCCGGCGGCGGCGAGGGCGGCGGGCATGGCGGTGGGCACGGTGACGCCGATACCAGCCCAGCGCAGGGCGGGCGCATCGATGTCGTCATCGCCCATGTAGCAAATTTGGGCCGGCGCGAGCCGGAGGGACGCGGCCAGTTCGCGCAGGGCGGCAAGCTTGTCGGTGCGGCCCTGGATGAGATGGGGGATTTTCAGCTCGGTGGCCCGTGCCGTCGAGGCCACGGAGGCGCGCCCGGAAATCCAGGCAAGAAGCAAGCCGGCATCGCGGCAGCGGACCAGGCCGAGGCCGTCGAGAATCGAAAAATTTTTCGACTCGCTGCCGTCGGAGTGGACGGTGACGGTGCCGTCGGTCAGGATGCCATCCACGTCCATGGCGAAAAGCCGGATGGCGGCCCAGCGGGCGGAACGGATTGCGGATTTTGGATTACGGACTGCGGATTGGCGGTGAGGCATGGGCATTAAAGGCGGCAGTTTTGGTTTTTAACCCGCATTCAGCATTCCGAAATCCGCAAAGATTTCATTCCATCCAGGCGGCGATCTGACCGATGATTTTATCCTTGGTCGGCCGGAACGCCTGCTCCAGCTCCGGAGCGAACGGCACGGGGAGGTCGAGCGAGGCGATGCGTAGTGGCGGTGCATCGAGGGAAAAGAAATGTTTTTCCGTCAGGCGGGCGACCAATTCGGCGCCAAAGCCATGGGTGCGGCGGCCTTCATGCAACACGATCAGCCGATGGGTGCGGGCGAGCGATTCCTCGATCGTTTCGAGCGAGAGCGGAGCGAGGCACCGCAGGTCGAACAGGTCGAAGGTGCGCTCGTATTCCGTCGCGAAATAGGCGGCGGCGTCCTCGGCGAAATGGACCATTTCGCCATAAGTGACGAAGGTGGCAAAATCGCCGCTCTGAATCTGGCGGGGCTGCCAGACGTCGCGGTAATGCGGATCCCAGGCCACAGGGGCGCGGCCGCGGCGGTAAAGCGCCTTGTGCTCGAAGAGCAGCACGGGATTGTCGTCCTCGTAGGCGGCGAGCAGGGCGTTGAACGCGTCCTGCGGCGTGCTGGGATAGAGCGCCTTGAGGCCGGGCATGCTGAGAAAGAGCGATTCCAGTTCCTGCGAATGGAATGACCCCATGGTGATGTTGCCGCCGCAGGGCAGGCGCAGGACGAGCGGGACCCGGGCACCGGAACGGAAATGCATGGTCGCGGCATTGAGCGTGATCTGGGTCGCGGCTTCGGTGGAAAAATCGGCGAACTGAAATTCCTCGATCGGCCGGTGCCCGTTGAGGGCCAGACCGATGGCGTAGCCGGTGCAAGTGCTTTCGGCCAAGGGGGTATTGAGCACGCGCGTCCGGCCGAAATCCTTGAACAGATTCTCCGTGACCTTGAAGGCGCCGCCGTAAGCCGCGATATCCTGGCCGAGGACGAGCGATTCCGGCCGCTCGGAAAGAATTTTTCGCAACCCGTGGTTGCAGGCCTGGGCGAGGTTGAGCATTTCCGGCGTGGCAGGAGCGGCCCGCCAGGGCAGGGGCGGCCCGGCCGGGGCGAAGACGTCCGCTTCCATTCCCGCCGGGTCGGGACGCGGCACGGCGATGGCGGTCTGGACGCAGGCTTCGACAAAGGCGGTCAGCTCGGCGTCGAGGGCATCGAGCCGCGCCGCGCCCTGCTCCGCGGCGATTTGGGCGCGATATTTCGGCAGGGGGTCGGCGGCGAAAAATGCCTCGGCCTCGCCCGGCTTCAGATAATCGCAGGTGTCATAGGCGGCATGGCCGCGCAGCCGCAGGGTATGGGCCTCGATCAGGACCGGGCGCGAAGTCGAGCGGACCCTGGCGATGACCTCGGCAAGGGTGCGGGTGGTGGCGTCGACATCGGTGGCATCGAGCGCCAGCCCTTCCATCCCATAACCGGCGGCGCGGCGCCAGAGTTCGGTGCCGGCGGCGTACTGCTCGCTGGTCGGCGTGGAATAGGCGTAACGGTTGTTTTCGATGACGAAGACGACGGGTAGGGAGAGGAGCGAGGCGAGGTTGAGTGCCTCATGCACGTCGCCGGTGCTGGAGGCGCCATCGCCGAAAAAGGTGAAACCGACGGCCGGCCGGCCGAGGCGCCGCTGCGAATCGGTCGCGCCCAATACCGGGCCGAGCATGGCGCCGAGATGCGAGATCATCGGCAGGGAGCGGTTTTTCGGATCGCCGTGATGGATGTTGCCCTCGCGCGCCTTGGTGTAGCTTTCGGCGTTGGCGAAATATTGGTTGAGATGGTCGACGAGGTGCTCGCTCCAGATAAGATGGCCGCCCAGCGCGCGATGGGTGAAGCAGGTGACATCCACCGCCTTGTCGGCGAGGAGGGCGAGCGGAATGATCAGTCCCTCGTTGCCCTGGCCGCCCGTGACCGTGCCCTTGAGGAGTCCCTGGCGAAAAAGCTCGAGGATGCGATTGTCGGCCAGACGCGCGAGCTGCATCCACGCATAAATGCGGAGCCGGGCGGCGGCCGGATTTTTCTCCAGTTCGCCGGTGCGCAAATCGCGCGAGGCGAGAATGGCGGGAAACGGAGGGAAGGCCATGTCGTAACCTCCACCCTGCGCGGGCCGGCGGGAAGTTCGAGGAAAATTTGCAGGCGCAACCGGAAATGTCACGGGCGCGGAGGTGCGCCGGCCGGCCTATGGGCTCATCAGGCTGAGCCTTTTCTGCAGCGTATCGACGCGCTCCTCCAGCGCGAGCAGCTCGGTCGCGTCGGCCTTGATGTCGAATTCATTTTTCACCCGCAGATTCACGCTCTCCAGATCGGAGCGGATATTGTTCAACTTGCTTTTGATGCTGTCGACATCGTCATCGATCTGCAGCGTCTCCTTCGAGGCATCGGCATAGGCGGATTCGGATTCGTCGAGTTCGCGCTCCAGTTCGATGACTTTCACCTGGAGGGAGGCGAGATCGCGCTGGTAACTTTTTTCGAGGCGGGCGTTTTTCTGTTCCAGCTCGGCGACGCGGGCCTTGAGCGCGAGCAAGTCGCTGTTCTTGGCGCAGCCGCCAAGGGCGAGGGCGGCGCCGGTGAACAAAAAAGTAAAACGGGGCATGGTTTTACTCATGGGGCAACAGGGAGTAGACCAAGGGTAAGGGTTTTTATCTTGGAGGGGCCAAACTCGCCGAGTCGAGAAAAAGAACGGGAATTTTAGAGGACGAGCGATTCGCCCGGCCGGAGGGGGCGGACGGCATGGCCGCGGCTGGCGGCGTCGGAGGCGAACTTGGCCGCATCCTGACGGATTTCCGGCCAGGTGTTGTAATGCATGGGGATGCACAACTTCGGCCGCAGCAGGTCGAGGGCCTCGAGGGCGTCGGGCGGCCCCATGGTGAAATTATCGCCAATCGGTAGCAGGGCGGCGTCGAGACCGGCCCGGCCGGTCAGTTGCATGTCGGAAAAGAGGGCGGTATCGCCGGCATGATAAAGGATTTTCCCGCCGGCGCCGATGAGCACGCCGCACGGCTCGCCGAGATAGGTGATCCGACCGTCAACGATCTCGCTGGAGCTATGGAAGGCCAGGGTGAGCTTGACCCGGCCGAAGGGAAAATTGAAGGCCCCGCCGGGATTCATGCCGTGGGTTTTGGCCCCTTGGGCGGCGAAAAACTCGGCGATTTCGAAGTTCGCGATAATCGGAGCTCCGCACCGTCGGGAAATTTCCAGCGCGTCGCCGATGTGATCATCGTGGCCGTGCGAACAGAGGACATAATCGCAGGTGACATCGCCGGCGCGGCAGGGCGCGAGCGGATTTTCGGTGAAGTACGGATCGAGCAGCAGGCGCGCGCCGGGGACTTCGCAGAGAAAGCAGGAGTGGCCGAAATAAGTGAGCTGCATGGCGAATTCCGGCGGCGGGCGCCCGTCACTCGGCAATCGGCCGGGAGATGGCGTCGATTTTTTTCATCACCGCAGGGGTGAGCTTGTCGACCACGGCGAGCGCGCCGAGATTTTCCTCCAGCTGCTCCACCCTGGAGGCGCCGAGAATGACCGTGCTCACGTATTCATTTTTCAAGCACCAGGCAACGCCCAGCCGGGGCAGGGTGGTGCCGAGCTCCCGGGCGATGTCGGCGAATTTTGGCACGACGGCGAGCTTGGCTGGAGTGAAGCGTTCGCGCAGCCATTCCACGCCGGGGACAGTGAGGCGGGAATCGGCCGGGACGCCGTTGTTGTATTTGCCGGTGAGCAGGCCGCTGGCCAGGGGGGACCAGATGGTGGTGCCAAGGCCATGCTCGCGGCAGAGCGGGGCGAGTTCCTTTTCCAGCCGGGTGCGGCGGAAAAGATTGTATTGCGGCTGCTCCATCACCGGGGGTTGAAGGTTATGCTCGGCGCAAAGGCGATAAGCCTCGGTGAGCTGGTCGGCCGTCCACTCGCTCGTGCCCCAGTAGAGCACCTTGCCTTGGACGATGAGGTCGTGCATGGCGCGGGCGCTTTCCAGGATCGGTGTTTCCGGGTCGGGCCGGTGGCAGAAATAAAGGTCGAGATAGTCGACCTGCAGGCGGCGGAGCGCATCGTGGCAGGCCTCGACGACGTGCTTGCGGGAGAGTCCGGTCTCGTTCGGCCGGTCGCCGGCGGTGCCGAAATAAACCTTGCTCGAAACCAGGTAGCTGGAGCGCCGCCAGCCGGATTTTTTCAGAATCTCGCCCATCACGATTTCGGCCTGGCCGTCGGCGTAGGCCTCGGCGTTGTCGAAAAAATTCACCCCGGCGTCATAGGCGGTGTGGAGTAATTTTCTGGCGAGAGGATCGCCCACTTGTTTGCCGAAGGTAACCCAGGCACCAAAGGAGAGAGCGGAGACCTGGAGGCCGGAAGAGCCGAGGCGGCGATAAAGCATGTTCATGGCAGCAAAGATCTGACAGACTTGGCGGGGAAAGCAAAAACTTCAATTCGGCGGCGCGGTTTACCCCGCCTGCGCGGCGATGATGCCGCTGGCGGTCCGCGGCACGGCGCGCGTCAGTCCAGCCGCGGCAGGGCGTTCTCGATTTCCGGGCGATGCGGCTCCAGCCGCGGCGGCAGGGAGAGGAGGGAGCCGAGCGTTTCCACCGGCTCGTCCACGGCGAAGCCGGGCGTATCGGTGGCAATTTCAAAGAGCACACCGTTGGGTTCGCGGTAATAGATCGATTTGAAATAGGCCCGGTCGATGACCGGACTTACGGCCAGGCCGCGCTTTTGCAGCTGGGCAAGCGCGTCTGCCTGGCTGGCCTCGTCAGGCACGCGGAACGCGACGTGGTGGATGGTGCCGGCGCCGTTCAGGCCGCGGGGCAGGGCCGGGTCGGACAGAAAATCGACATACGTGCCGGGTCCGCCGGGGCCGACGGTGTAACGGCCGCGATGGCCCGCTCGTTCGACCAGGCGATGGCCCATCGGGCCGGCGAGGAGGGCTTCGGTCGCGCTCGCATCGGTCAACGCCACCGTTGTGCTGTGGAAGCCGCGGAGGGCGTGCTCGGCCGGCACGTTTTGGGAGAGCGCCGGCACGCGCGCGTCGGCCTCCGCCGTCGCGACCAGTTCGAGGCGCAGACCATCGGGGTCGAAAAAGGGCAGGACCTGGTCGGCGAAACGCGGCTCGACCGGGGCGGCCTCGACTTTCAACCGTATCAGCCGCTCCTGCCAGAACGGCAGGGCCGCCGCCGGAATGGAAAATGCCGTGGCATAAGCCTGGCCGAGGCCGGGCCGGCCGCGCGGCAATCCCTCCCAAGGGAAAAAAGTCAGGACGGTGCCCGGGCTTCCGGAGTAGTCGCCGTAATAAAGATGGTAGGTGCCGGGATCGTCCTGATTGACCGATTTTTTGACGAAGCGCAGACCGAGCACCCGGGTGTAGAAGTCAAGATTGCGCCGGGGATCGCCCGCGATGGCGGTGATATGATGCAGGCCGCGGAGGTTCATCGAGCGGGCAGTGAATTCGTTTTTGCGCCGCGCGCAAACCGGCCCCGCCGCCGCGCCTCACGGGTCGACTTTTTTCAGGCGGGCGATGTGGCGGCCGCCTTCAAATTCGGTGGCAAACCAGGTCCGGACGATCTTGAGCGCGTCTTCCTGGGAAATGGTGCGCTGGCCGATGGCGAGGCAATTGGCGTCATTGTGCGCCCGGCTCCAGATCGCGGTCTGCTCGTTCCAGCAAAGGCCGCACCGGACGCCGCGTACGCGATTGGCGACCATGGCCTCGCCATTGCCCGAGCCGCCCAAAACGATGCCGCGCTCGAATTCGCCCCGCGCCACGGCTTCGGCCACGGGACGAATGTAATCGGGATAATCGGAAGGCGGATTTTCGTGATCGGTGCCGAAATCGCGCACGGTATGTCCTTCCGCGAGAAGGAGGGCCTTGATGGCCTGCTTATAGGCGAAACCGGCGTGGTCGGAACCGATGGCGATTGAGAATTTTTTCATGAACAGGCGGGAAACGAGGGAACGGGGAGGCTGTCGATAGTTACAACCGCTTTTCCGCCAGCAATCTCTTTTTACCCCATGAAAACATTTTCGTTTCTTGCCCTCGCCGCACTCATCTTCACCGGCTGTTCGTCCATCGATTCGAGGATTTCCAGCCACCAGACCCAATTCGATGCCTGGCCTCCGGCGGTGCAGCAGAAGGTGAAGGCCGGGCAGGTGGACATCGGCTTCACCGCCGAGCAGGCGCAGGTGGCGCTGGGCGATCCGGACCGCAAATACACGCGGACGGACGCCCACGGCTCGGTCGAGGTCTGGGCCTACCGGGAAAACAAACCGACGTTCAGCTTTGGCCTCGGTGTCGGATCGTTTGGCGGTTCCTCGGCCTACGGCGGAGGCGTCGGCGTGACCACCGGCGGCGATCGCTACGACGACAAGCTGCGCGTGGTCTTTAGCGAGGGCAAGGTCACCGCGCTCGAGCGCAGCGCGGCAAAATAGGCGCGCTCAGGCGGCGCCGATGACGTTGAGAAAAGCGGCGGTGTCGCTGAAATCGCGGAAAACCGCGGTGGGGCCGTGGGCGCGGAGCTGTTCGATGGAAAATTTTCCGGTCGCGACGGCAATGGTGTTGGCGCCGACCACCTTGCCGCATTCGACGTCGTTCGGCGTATCGCCGATGATGAAGACGCGCGAGGGCGGAAACTCCGCGCCGTGGGACTCCCGGGCCCGGCGCAGCGCGTGCGGGCCAAGGTCGTTCCGGTGGGCGCTGTCGTCGGCGAACGCGCCCACCTTGAAATAATGCCAGACGGCAAACTGCTCGAGCTTGAGCCGCGCACCGCGCTGGAGATTGCCGGTCAGCAGCCCCTGCACCAGGTCGCTCCGGCGGTGCAGCGTTTCGAGCAAGGTGAGAACGCCGGCGTGGAGGCGCGCCTTGGGGTTCGGCATTTCCGCCGCCAGCGCGCGCAAGTAGCCTTCGAGGTAACGCTGGATATTCTCCGGCGTCTCCGGGATGCCGTAATGGCGAAGCGCCTCGTGCGCAATCCAGGCATCGGTCCGACCGGAATAGTCGAGCCAGTTGAGCGTGCCCTCAATGCCGAATTCCGTCCTGAGCGCGGCGACCAGCGCGCGGTCGCCGGCGCCGCCGGAAGTGAGCAGCGTGCCGTCTATGTCCCAGAGAATGAGCTTCTTCATGACCAGGGACAAAATTGCCCGCAGCCGCGGCCCGTGGGCAAGCGCCTTTCCACTGCCGGCGCGGGAATAATTCTTGCAACTTTGGCATCTAGGAAGATGTCCCACCTCCTGCCATGAAAACGCTGCTGCCGCTTCTTTTCGCGCTTGCCGGCCTGGTCGTGCTCGCGGGTTGTTCCACTCCCCAGACCCGCATTCAAAAAAATCCCGCGGCATTCGATCGTTGCACTCCGGAGCAACAGGAGATGATCAAGCAGGGCAAGGTGGGGC
>DASRHD010000325.1:0-12947 GCA_035650695.1 Opitutaceae bacterium | reverse complement strand
ACACGGCGGAAAAGCGCGGAAGCGGGTCGGTTTATTGCGAAAGCACCGTGGTGCGAACATGGTCGCCGTCGCGAAAACGGTCGATACCATCGCTGATGATCAGCTCGCCCTGCTCGACGCCGCTCAGGACCTCGGCCACGTTGTAGCCGATGTAGCCCACGGAGATCTGACGCAATTCCACCCGGCCGTTTTTGACCACGAAGAGATGGTCGCCGAAAAGAGCGCGACGCGGAATAATCAGGGCGTTTTCGTGCTCGCCGCGCACGATGCTGACCTCGCCGGTGAGGCCAGGGACAAGCTTTTCCAGCGGCAAATCAACGTTAAGAAAAATTTCGTAACGCTGGGTTTCGGGATCCGCCGTGGGCAGAATCTTGCTGACCGTGGCATTGTAAAGCTGGTTGCCATAGCTGAGGAAACGCACCGAGGCCTTCTGGCCAAGGCGGATACCGGCAAAGTCCTCCTCGCTGATCCGCGCCACCACCGTGCGGCTGGTGGAGATGATGATGGCGATGGGCGCGCTCGCGTTAATCAGATCACCGGGCCGAGCCAAGACTTTTTCGACGACGCCATCGAACGGCGCGGTGATGGTCATTTTGTCGAGCTCGCGATTGTTGGCCTTGAGCGCGTTTGCCGCCGTATCGATAAGGTTCTTATTGTTGATCTGGTCCAACTGGTAAGCCTGGTCGGCTGCCGCCAAAGAACGCTGCTGGCTTTTAAAATCATTGTCGGACATCTGCCCAAGCTCATGGAGACGTTCGATGTTCTTAAAGGCCTCATGGGTGGCGTCGTTCTGCGTCTTGGCTTGCTCTTCATCAATCTTGGTACGCTTTTCCAATGTTTCTTCGTCGATCTTCAACTTCTCGATCGCGATCTCCAGATCACCGGTATCGAGCTTGACCAAAGGTTCGCCCTTGGTGACGTGCTTGCCCTCATCGAGCGCCGATTCGACGATCCGCCCGCCCAGCTCGCTTTTCAGTTCCATTTGATATTCTGCCTCCACCGCCACGCTGCCGGGCACCGCATCGATCGCGGGCCCGCGCACGACGGCCACGACCTTCGCCACGGGACGGCTGAAGTAAAGCAAGGCGCCGATGCCGGCCAAAATCAGGCACACCCCCACCGTCAGCCGGATGCGAAAAGCGGAAAATTTAGTTGGCATGGTTTGTAAAGCTGGTGGGCAGATTGTTCAATACCGGGTCGATGCCGAGAAGCGAAAGATAACCGCTCCATTGGGATAAGAAATCGGCTCGCGCACTGTAAATCGCAGACTGCGCTTGATAGAAACCGGCCGTAGCCTGGTCCATGTCCGCCTGGGAAATGGTATGAAGCTTGAAGTTATCTTTCGCACGCTGCAAGCCCTCCCGGTTCAGTTCAAAACGTTTTTCGGCTATGGCCAGGGCGCGGGCGGAAAACCCCAACTGCTGCTCAAGGTAACGCGCCTGCTCGAGGGTCTGTTCGCGATAAGTGTCGCGGTCTCGCTCGGCCCGACGCTTGCCGGTCAACGCCTCGAGCTTTGCTCCCCGGGTCGCGAAACCGTCAAAAATGCTCCAGCTGGCCCCCACTCCGACGTTACCATTGAGAACGCTCGCCTGGGAAATGGAAGTGGCGGTGGCATTGGTTTGGTTTGATTCATTCGCGCCCAAGCCAAAATCAAACATGGGATAAAGGCGATACTTCGCGATTTTATATTGCAGTTCGCTTTGCTTGATTTTGTAGGCGTAAACCTGCGACTGAAAAGTATGATCCACTCCATCACGGATGAAATCCTGCAGAAGCGCCGTGGTTGTTTCCGCGGAATAAGCCGGAGGCGGAGGGATCTCTTCCGGCACAGCTTCGTCCTGCAGATCAGATAGGCCGGCCATCAGCTCGAGCATTCTCTTGGCATACTCAAATCCTTCCACGGCGCGGTCGATTGATAACTGCACATCTTCCAGCTGCAAATGCGCATTGGTGAGCTCGTCGGCGGTTGCGGTTTTGCGGTTGAAACGGTCCTCTACCACCGCCACCGCTGCTTTGGTCTGATCCAATGAAAAGCGGACGTTGCGCAACTGCACCTTTTGGGTAACCAGGGAAAGATACTGCGCCCGCAGCGATGCGGCGAGCTGGCGGTAGGCATCGGCGTACTGACGCTGGCTGATCTTTATTTGCAAATGAGCAATGTCCGTGGCCGCCTTGATCGTTCCCCAGTGATAAATTGGCTGGTACAAATTGACGTTGAAAACGAATCCGCTGTTGCTGGTGGCGGCATTCGCGTTTGACACAAGAAAGCTTTTATTGGCGGCGTAACTGAAGTTACCACTCACGCCCGGCCATTCGCGCGATGCTTGCTGATAGCGATTGGCCTCCTGTTCCGCAAGGTCGAGGTTGTGAGAAATCATCTCCGGAGATTGCCGCAGCGCGCTCTGAAGAACATCGCGCAATCCGGGCAGCACGTCTTCCGGCAGGGCGGCGGGCAGCAGCGGAGTCTGCGCCGGTGAGACGGCGACCTGAATCACCGCCACGGCAAAAAAGAAATACTTCGAGGGTCGAAGAAACACAGTGGAGCGGTGGTTTGGAAAAAATTAAATTGTCAGCCCCTTTCATTTTCGAGGCGAAGGCAACCCTGAAAATGGACCTTTAGCCTGATGTGACTTCCCACCTTTAAAAGGGTTGCGGAAAAAATCGCTTTGCCCCTAACGGAAAAACTTGAGCCAACGCGCACAAAATCTGAAATAATAGCCGTCCATGGCGACCATCCATGCCTTTATCCGCCCGAGGACCCGCCCGCCGCTTAAAATGCGTCGCAATGTTGATCGAGCCGGCCCCTCCTCCCCATGAAAAAAAACACCGCCCTGCCGGTCGATCAGCATAACCTTGAAATTCAGCGCAATCGCGAGGCTTGGGCGCGCAAACCACAACTGCAGGAAATTTATCGCGAATTCCACCAGCGGATAGGAGCGCGCATCGATGCATCCAAGCCGGGCCTGGTTGTGGAACTTGGTTCAGGCATGGGCAGCATCAAGGAGGTCATTCCGCATTGCCTCACGACTGATCTGTTTCCCAATCCATGGCTCGACCGGCAGGAAAACGCCTACCGTCTTTCCTTTGCCGCCGGCGAGGTGTCGCATCTCATCCTCTTCGATGTCTGGCACCACCTGCGCTACCCCGGAACGGCGCTGGCCGAATTTCGTCGCGTCCTGGCACCTGGAGGACGGCTCATTTTGTTCGAGCCCGCGGCCAGTTGGACGGGCCGGCTGGTTTACGGCCTGTTTCACCATGAGCCGTTGGGATTGAATTATGAAATCACCTGGGAGGCGCCGCCGGCATTTTCGCCCGCCGACGTGGACTATTATGCGGCGCAAGGATCAGCTACCCGCCTTTTCTGGTGGGGCGAGGCGCGCGGCCGCCTCGATGGCTGGCGCGTCCGCGAAGTCGCGCCTTTCCCCTGCTTCGCCTATTTTGCCTCGGGTGGTTTTTCCGGGCCGCAACTCGGCGGCCGCCTGCTCCAGACCGCCATTCGCGGACTCGATCGCCTCGCCGCGGCTTGCCCTCGCGTTTTTGCCGGGCGCTTGCTCATCGTCCTGGAAAAAGAAAACGTGTGAACATGTCCGCCCGTACCGGATCGGAACTCACGCGCTGCCATCTCGAAAAGGTGCGCGCCTTTTATGACGCGGCTCCGCCCGAGCCCAATCGCGCGTCGCGCGGCTACCGCGAGCTGCTTGCCCATTATTACAATCTCTACATCCCACCGGCCGCCAGCGTGCTCGAAATTGGCTGCGGGGCGGGCGGTCTGCTTGGCCGGCTGTGCGCGGCTCGAAAAACCGGCGTTGACCTCTCTGAGCGTAAGATCGCGGCAGCCCGGTCCCGCGTGCCCGATGCGGAATTTCATGTCCAGGCGGGGGAAAACCTCGCCCTGGAAGCCAAATACGATGCCATCGTGATTTCTGATACGCTCAATTATGCGGCCGATGTGCAGCAATTGCTCGGAAAATTGCACGCGGTCTCTCATCCGGACACACGGCTGATGATCAATTTCCCCTCGGCCCTCTGGCGTCCGTTGTTCACGATTGCGCGGTGGCTGGGAGTGAAGAGTCGGGAACCGCAGAGCAGCTGGCTCGCCACGACCGACGTGCTCAACCTGCTGCAATTGTCCGATTGGGAGGTTTTGCAGATCCAGCCGCGCCTGCTCTTGCCGCTGCGGCTCGGCGGCCTGGAAAAAATTCCCAACCGCCTGCTCGCGCCGCTCCTGCCGTTTCTCTGCCTCACCGTCTTTGTCGTGGCCCGCCCGCGCCGGGCCGCTTCGATAAAGCCGCTCACCGTCTCCGTCGTCATCCCGGCGCGCAACGAGGCCGGCAACATTCAAGCCGCCGTTGAGCGCACCCCCGAGCTCGGCGCCGGCACCGAGTTGATTTTTGTCGAGGGCCACTCGCGGGACAACACCTGGGAGCAAATCCAGCGGGTGACCGCGGCCTTTCCCCAGCGCCGGATCAAGGCCCTCCGCCAAACCGGCCGCGGCAAGGGCAACGCGGTACGGGAGGGTTTTGCCGCCGCCACCGGCGATATCCTGATGATCCTCGACGCCGATCTCACCATGCCACCGGAAGAATTGCCCAAATTTTACGAGGTGATCGCCAGCGGTCACGCCGAATTTGCCAATGGGGTTCGTCTGGTCTATCCGATGGAAGAACGCGCCATGCAGTTTCTCAATCTCTGCGCCAATAAGACGTTTGGCCTGCTTTTCACCTGGCTGCTCGGTCAGCACGTGAAGGATACGCTCTGCGGCACGAAGGTCCTGCGCCGCGCGCATTACGAAAAAATCGTCGCTCAGCGCGCCTACTTCGGGGATTTCGACCCTTTCGGGGATTTCGACCTTCTTTTCGGCGCGGGCAAGCTCAACCTTAAAATTGCCGACGTTCCCATCCGTTACCGCGAGCGCACCTATGGCGCGACCAACATCCAACGCTGGCGCCACGGCCTGCTGCTTCTCGGCATGATGATGTTCGCCGCCCGCAAGCTGAAATTTGTTTAATCAACCAGCATATTTAATGCAATCTTCCCGCTTGCATAACATCTCCGATCCGCACCCTCCTTCGTTTTTTTCCAACTTTTCGAGAAAGTACGATTTGTGGTGGCAATTTACCGTGCGCACGGTCGAAATGCGCCATCGCGGAAGCTATCTTGGCGTCCTTTGGTCCGTGCTTAACCCGCTGCTCATGCTCGGACTCTATATGTTTGTCTTCGGCTTTATCTTCAAAAACAAGTTCGGCGTCCTGCCCAATGAAACTTCCCTCGATTTCGCCTTGGCCATGTTTCTTGGCTTGGTTCTCTTTCAGGTCACCTCCGAAACGCTTGGCATCGGGCCCACCATCATTGTCTCCAGTCCCAACCTGGTAAAAAAGGTTGTTTTCCCGCTCGAGGTGCTGCCGCTCGCGCAAACCGGAGCCTCCTGGTTTCATCTGCTCATCAGCCTCCTGCTCCTCTTCGCCGGCGTTTTGATCGCGGGCCGCACCCTCACCCTAACGGGCCTGCTCTGGTTGCCGGTGCTGCTCGCACCCTATCTCCTCTTTACCGCCGGCTTAAGCTGGTTCATGGCGGCGCTGGGTGTGTTTTTCCGCGATATCAATCAAGTGATCGCATTTATTTCCAACATCGTGTTGTGGGCGAGCGCGGTTTTTTACCCCGTCAGCCGGATCCGCAGCTCTCCCCTTGTCTGGTCGGTGTTGAGGTGGAATCCGTTTCTCCAAACCGTGCAGCTCACCCGCGACGCCCTGCTTTGGCATGAGCGGATCAACCTCGCCAGCCTTGCCTATATTTATGTGGTTGGGCTCGCCGTTTTCTTTGTCGGCGGCTGGTTTTTCAAAAAAATGCAACCGGCTTTTGCCGACGTGCTTTGAAGGTTGCAATTCAACGCTTGCCGCACGGTCCGCCCAACGCTTGTTAGTTCCCTTCTGCGCATGCCTGACGGCGACATCCTCATTACCATCGAGAATCTCTCCAAGGCCTACCGTATTTGGGAGACGCCTTCCGCCCGGTTGAAAAGTCCGCTGCTGGAGGTCGCCGCGAGCGTTTTTCCAAAAAATTCCGCTCCGCATCGATCGCTCCATGCTCGAGCCGCACGGGGCTGGCGCGATTTCTACGCCCTGCGCGATATTTCCCTGACCGTCCGCCGCGGCCAGGCCACGGGCATCATCGGCCGCAATGGCTCGGGCAAAAGCACCCTGTTGCAGCTGATTGCCGGAACCCTCACGCCCACGGCCGGGCGGGTGGAGGTGCGCGGCCGCATCGCCGCCCTGCTCGAACTCGGCGCGGGCTTCAATCCCGACTTCACCGGCCGGGAAAATGTTTACCTCAATGCCGCCATCCTCGGCTTCACCCGCGAGCAAATGGATGCGCGGATCGGAGCCATCGCCGATTTCGCCGAAATCGGAGAATTCCTCGACCAGCCGGTCAAGACTTACAGCAGCGGCATGGTCGTGCGCCTCGCCTTCGCCGTGGCTGCGAACGTCGAGCCCGACATCTTGATTGTCGATGAAGCCCTCGCGGTCGGCGATGCGCGCTTTCAGCTCAAATGCGCCCGCACCATCGACCGTTTCATCGCCCAGGGGGTGACCCTTCTCTTCGTCTCGCACGATGCCTCCATGGTCAAGCGCCTGTGCAACCACGCCGTTTTGCTTGAGCATGGTTCCGTGGTTTATGCCGGCAAGCCCAACGACGTGGTAAACCTTTATTCCAAGCTTATCCTTGACGGCAATTCCGTCGCTTCCTTGCAAGCCGATATCGCCGCATTGCCTGCCAAAACGGCCGTCTCGACACCGCCGTCATCATCCGCCCCCCGGGAGGCACGATCCGCTGCCGCCCAGTTACCGGAGAATGGAAAGCTGGCCCGGCAGGCGGAAGCTCTCCTCACCGACGAAAGGGCGCATGTCCAGGCCAGCGGGAAGGAATTCGCCTACGGCGGGGAATTGGGCCGCATCACCGCTGTGGCCGTGGTTGACGCCAGCGGCGAAAAACGCTCCTGGTTCTCGAGCGGTGAGCCGGTCATTGTGCGCATGGTGGTGGAGGCCAAAGACGATTTTCCCGAGCCCGTTTTTGCCCTCACGATCAAAAATACGGCCGGGGTCGAGATCTACGGCACCAACACTTTCTTCAGCAAACAGCCGGCTCCGCCGATGAAGGCCGGCGAGCAGCATGTGGTCGACTTCTCCTTCGACCTCGATCTCATGCCAGGTTATTATTTCCTCTCTTTTGGATTCATTCATTTCGTCGGCGAAAAACTGGTCGTGTTGCACCGCCGCTACGATGCGATCAATTTTGAGGTCCACGGCGTCGACCGCACCTTCGGTATCGCCAATCTCAAGGCGGCCATCAACTCACACCTCCTGACCGTCGATCGAATTAAGGAGGAAATATGATCTCCTTCCGGCACGGCACCGGCATCGTCGATCTGGCGGCTGGCGATCTCTGGACCGCGCCGCCCGCGGACGATTCGTATCGTGACGCGCCGACTGACGAATTGTTGGAAATCGTGAGGGACATCCGCGCCGGCACGCCATGGCGGACCGCCGTAGCCCTGCGCTATGAGCAGGCCAATCCCTGGTTGCGCCAAATCATCACCAGCCCGACGCGCGATTTTTTCTTTCGGCAACACCCCCCTCCGCCGAATGCAAAGATCCTCGATATCGGTGCCGGTTGGGGCCAGATCGCCCTTCCCCTTGCCCGCAATGCGAAAAATCAAGTCACCGCTCTCGAGCCCACGCCCGAACGGATGGCTTTTATCCAAGCTGCCGCCATCCAGGAACGCATCGCCGATCGCATGCATCTCGTCCAGGCCGACTTCTTCGAGATCGATTTCGAGCCGCAGCAATTCGATCTGGTTTGCTGCATCGGCGTGCTCGAATGGGTGCCAAAATTCCGCGAAGGCGAGCCTGCCGCGGTGCAGGCGGAATTTCTCCGTCGGATCCGCAGCCTGCTCACACCCCGCGGCCGGCTGGTCATCGGCATCGAAAATCGCCTTGGCCTGAAATATCTTCTCGGTGCGCCCGACGATCATACCGGCGCAGCCGGCGTCAGCGTGTACGACGCCGTGCTGGCGGCGGAAAAATGGCTCGGTCAAACAGGCCGGCCGCTCCGCAGTTTCACGTTCACCCGCGCCGAACTCGCCAGCCTGCTGACCGCCGCCGGTTTTCGCCAACCGGCCTTTTTCGCGGCGTTCCCCGACTATAAATTATCCGAGCTCGTCCTGCCGCTCGGTCCGGAAGTGGATGATTTTTTTGAAAAAGGGAAATTTATTCCCGAGCACGACGGTCATTCCGGCCGGCCGCTCGCCTTCCAGGCGGAGCTGCAATCGCACTACCGCTCGCTCGCCCGCCTGAAAATCGCCCATGAATTCGCGCCCAGTTTTTATGTCGTCGCGTCGCCTATCTGACCGCCCGGCAGCCGGCCTTGGGGGTCGTCGTCCTGACTTTGTCATCCACGGTTTTTTCTTTTTTTCTCTCCTGCGGTGAATCCTGCTTCTGTTTCCCCGGAAACGTCCGGCGCCCCGAAAGTCGGCGGGACGAACGAACCTCTCCATCGTTATTTCCGCAGCGGCTGGGCGTTTCTCATTCCCTATCTGTTTTTCTATTTGCTTTATTACTGGAGAAAATGGCCGGCCAATCCGCTCGCAGGGCATACCCTTGGCGAAGGCGGGCTCATTCCTGCGCTGCTTCACGTTTACTGGGCACTGCACGTTATTAACTTACTACTGGCGGCGTTTGCACTGTACACCTTCTGGCAGAAACAAAACCGGCCGGCCGCGCACACCGGGATCGACTTGCTTTATGTCACCGTCCCTTGGGCATTGCTTGCCCTGGTCTTTTTCATCCCTGGAGCCTATCTTGAGTTTCCCTCCGATCCTTGGGAGCATTTTCGCCGCATCAACGAATGGTCGGCTGTGACTGCAGTCAGCGATCACTCCGCTTGGTTCAAATCCGGTTATTTCTTTGCTTACAGTCTGATGGGGCGCACGCCGGTCAACCAGCAGTTTTTCTGGCTGAATCTGTATTATACGGGCGTTTGCCTGCTCCTTGCTTGGCAATGCTTCCGCCTCGCCTTGGCCACCGGACTGGGGAAAGGCTCCGCCTTTGTCTTTGTCCTGTTACAAGCCCTGCTCTTCGGCAACAGCAGCTTCTCCTTCTATCGTTATTATGGGATCTCCACCACGATATTTTCCCAACTTGGCGCTATGGCGCTTATCCGCATCGGGCTCGATTGCGTCCGAGCCAAGCCGGCAGCCGCCGGAATTCCGGCCGGGACGGACCGTTCGCCCCCGGGTCTTCGCCGATCACTGGCATCCGCCCTCTGTCTTCTGCCTTTCATCGTTTTTAATCACCTCCAAGGAATCGGCCTCGCTGCCCTCGGCCTCGCCGCCCTCGCCATGTGGCGTTTGATTGTCTGGAAACGCTCCATGATCTGGTGGCTGGCCGCCATCGCGCTAATCCTGAACCTGGCCGTGATGCACTTGTGGCCGCACCACCGCAGCCTCGATCGGATGTGCCGGGCGCAAGGCTGGTTCTCAGCCTGGGACGGATTTGATCTCTTTGCTGCTCAGTCACCGGCGAGATTTCGTGCCTTGCAGATCCTCGGTTGTTTCGGCGTGGTCAATTTGGCGGCGGGGCTGTGGTTACTCTGCTGCAACCGTGTTGTCGGTTGGCTGACGGTCCTGCCCGTGCTCGTCCTCTGCCTTCCCTGCGTCGCCATTCCCCTCGCTGGCTGGCTCACCCGTCGCACCTTGGATGATATTGTGATATTTCACCGGCTATTGCTGGCCATCCCCACCGGCCTCGCCGTGGTCTGTCTGGGACGTGATTTGTTGCATCGTTGCCTTCGACCGGCGGCATTTTCTTTTTGGTCGTTCCTCTCTGTCGTTCTCGCGCTTTTGTTTTTGACCACCATTTCCGCTAGCGGCCCCTACTACAACCGTACCTGGCAGGCGTTGGTGAAAACGCCCAAAGATCTGACGCTCCTCGCGCCCGACGCCGATTTTCATCGATATTCCACGTTGAATCTCATTCCGCATCAGGCCGTATTTGCCGCCTCGTCCGGGTTGACTTTTGTATTGAAAGCACAGGAACCCGCCGCGCTCGGTTACATCCTGGCCGACCATCGACTTTACTTGAACGAAGGCCGCGCACCGGCTCTCGATTTTGAAATTCTCCGGGCCACGCTCGCCGAGCACAGACCATCCGGCGATCTTGTGGTGATGGTTCCACGGCCGACCCTGGTTTATTCTGCCTACTCGTTTGCCGCGCTTTGTTCCGGTCACTGGCTGCCGCAGGAAGTCGCGCTTGCCTTCTCCGGAGGCAAGGAATTACGCGCTCTAGGGCTGGAGCTTGGCCTGCATTTGACCGAATCCACGGGCGAGATCACTTATCTTTCCAAATAAAAGGCGGCGGCTTTCGTCTCAGTGCCGTCAAATCCTCCTCATCGGTCCAACCGGTCGAACAGATCATTCCATTGGCGAATGAGGACGAACTCGCGTTCTTCCACCACCCCGACCTCCTTCAACTGCGCATAGCACTTGAGCAGCTGTTCGGCAGGCGCAACGTTACTCACGGGTATCGCATCGAGGCGGGCACATATCTCATGATTGTGCAAATAGCCTAGAATTTCATCCCTGAAATCCTTGAAAAAATCGTGTGGGTTGCGCTCTTGCACGACATTCGGTGGCGCAAAGGCGATGCCTTCGCCGGCGGTCCACAGTATCTTTTGCGCCACGAAAGAGCGCCAGATGTCGGTCATACGGAAGGGTACGTGGCAAGGCAGGTACAACGTGCGGAAGCAGGCTCGGTTCAGTAGTGTTGCCTGCGAGTTGAACGGTGACCATGTTCCCGGAGGCAGATAGACCGCCGTGGTCGACATATCGAAACTGATCGACCCGTTGTTGGTGAGCCGGTAGATCGCATCCACGTCTGGATCCTGATCGGCCAAGAACTGGATCAATGCATAAGATCGCTCCTCAATCTGGCCGGTGGCAGTACCCGCCTGCCCAATATCTTGCAGCGGCAATCCACGCGGCCACACCGGCGTGCTGGTGAAGTATTTGTAGATATTGACAAAACCCTTACGTACCACCGTTTGCGCGCGGCGCTTGACGGTCAGGCTTTCCGCAAAGCCTTCGAGCGGAATGTTATCATCGTCGGTATCGAACACCCATTCAGCGCCGTTCTGAAAAGCGTGCAGGTAGCCAATATTTTTGCGGCAATAATGGTTCAGCGGCACAAGCCTTGAAAATTCACCCCAGTTTTGATGCTGCGCTTCGAGTGAGAGAAACTCGCAGTCGAAATTCTCATAATCGGTGGGAGTCTTCGCGTCGCCCACGATCAGAAGCTTCCATCCCATGTGCCTGGCGACCTTCGAGTACTCGACGATGGCCTTGCTCGGTTTGTTGACAGTGGTAATGACGATCCAGAGGTTTTTCATCACGTAGGTGCCACTTAAGCGTGCCGCGAGTTGAGGGCGTCGATCTGCATGCTGATTGCCTGCGGCAGGCGACACCAGTGGAAGGTGTTGTCTTGCCGCTTGGTCCAAGTTAGCTCGAGCAGCTTTCTGATCCAAGCAGAAGGCAGCATCACCGCCAGTGTCAGCAGCGCCCACGTGACCAGCACCTTAATCGGAGTACGGATATGACGGAGCGTGGCGCGTGCCTCCACATTTCGACCGACAAGAATTTGGCTCGTCGCCAGCTTGAAACGGTAACCATCGAGAATGGACTGAATCTGGCCGGCTCCGAGCTGTGCCCCAAGGGTGCCCGACAGAAGCTCCTCCACCGTGGAAAGGGCTAGTGCTTTCATCCTGGGCTGGATATCCCACGAAGTATGGCTGTCTTCGCGTATCTCCACTACCACGGCCGGCACGGGCAAAATATCGAAGGCCATCCCTTTTTGGGCCAGGCTCAGTTGGAAGCGCCAGTCTTCGCCGTCGCGCCCGAACTCGCCTTCTCCGAACGCGAGACTGTGGCTGTCCCATGCCGACCGGCGGATGCAGATTGTGGCCAGCGTGTAGCATCGGCCGGCCAGAAAATCAGCGAAGCTAAGCCGTCTATGCGTGTACGATTTGATGCCAAGCTTTTGTGTGCGGCCGGTGCGATAGATGTACGCGGGGCTGAAAAGCACCTCCAGCTCTGGGCGCGCCGCCATTGCACTGATCTGGGACTCGACCTTGTGGGCAAGATAGAAATCGTCCGAATCAAGAAACATGAGGTATTCGCCACTGCAGTGTCTCACACCGTGGTTGCGTGCCATCCCCATGTCGGAATGAGGCAGCGAGAGCCAGACGACGTTGCCGAAGCTCTCGACGATTTGTCTTGTTTGGTCGGTGGAACCATTGTCCACCACGACGATTTCAATGCCAGAGTAAGTTTGACGTCGCAGCGACTTCAGAGCGCGACCGATATAGTCCTGCGAATTGAAGGTAAGAACGATGACCGAGACGAGCGAATCCATAGGAAGCCGTCAGTGCGCCGTGGCGGCGATGATGTTGCGTCCCACCGACCGGGGTGAGTGATCTTCCATGAAGGCGGCAAAACCAAATCCGGAGACGTTGTTGTTCAAAACGTCACGTATGGCCGTTTTCAAGGCCGACTCCAAGCTCGCCGCAACCTCGCTCGTAAATACCCAACCCACGCCGTATTTGACGGTATCGTATCCGTTCTGGCTGTGCTCAGAAGCGATCACCGGCCGCCTCCAACGCATCGCATCGGTCATCACCACACTTTGCGCAATGAACCCACGACGATACGGCAACACAACGATGTCGCAGTTCTGGAACTCGGCATCGATTTCTTCCGAACTGAGGTACTGGAGTTTGAATGAACAGTTGCCGGCAATGCCATGCGTGGCCGCAAGGCCGCGCACATAGTCTTCGCCCACTTGCCGCACCGAACCGGCGACACGCAGTTGCCAGTCGGCGAACGGCATGCATCTGCCCAA
>DASRHD010000324.1:0-5600 GCA_035650695.1 Opitutaceae bacterium | reverse complement strand
GTGACGTGCGCGATGAGGACGCCATCACCCTGCTTTTCAACGACAAGGTGGCGCAGTTCGCCAACCGCGCCGGCGGCTATACCCGCATCTACAAGCTCGGCCCCCAGCGCATCAGCGACGCCGCCGAGCTCGCCCTGATCGAGTTCGTCGCCGCCGATGATCCCGGCTACAAGAAGTCGAAGGGCCGCAAGCCGGCCCGCCGCAAGAAGGCCGCCAAGGCCGAGGCGCCGGCCGCCGCCGGGGAAACCGCCGCAGCTCCGGAGGAGGCGCCCGCCGCTCCCGCCGAGCCGTCCGCTGAAAAGGCGGAAGGCGAGGCCCAGGGCTGAGTCGCCGCTTCGTTTGCCCCTTTTTTCGACCGCGCCGGAATTTTCCGGCGCGGTTTTTTGTCGGCGGAAAGGGCGATTCTTCGCTTCGCTTGAAATCGGATTTCTGCCAGCATCACTCCCATGCTCGCCCTGCCCACCGCCGTCGTTTTTTACTGCCTTGTCGTTGCGGCGGTCTTCCTCGGCCTGTGGTTTTATTATGATCGCCGGGACCACGTGCGCTTCGAGGGCGAACGACGCAAAACAACCTTTCATTGCATCCGCTGCGGCCGTCTCTACACCGCCTCCGCCGGCGGTGAGCTGTGCAAATGCCCGCAATGCGGCCATGAAAATTCCCGGTTGAAGTTTTAACGGTGGCGGCGCGGCTGCGATAATCACGCTTGCCCTGAAAAACGGTCTTGGCGTTTGCTAGGGATTTCCCACTCTTCCGCATGGCTCAAACCATCGCCGTCCTCGACTTCGGCTCGCAGCTCACCCAGGTCATCGCCCGCCGCATCCGCGAATGCTCGGTCTACTCGCGGATCTATCATTACACCACCTCGGCGGAAACGCTGCGCGCCGACGGGGTGATCGGCATCATTCTTTCCGGCGGACCGCAGAGCGTTTATGCTAAAAACGCCCCGCATCCCGACCGCGCCATCTTCTCACTCGGCGTCCCTGTGCTCGGCATCTGTTATGGCGTGCAATTGATGGGGCATTTTCTCGGCGGCCATGTCGCCCAGAGCCAGGCGCGGGAATACGGCCACGGCGTCCTCACGGTGAAAAAGCCCGGACGGCTCTTCGCCGGCCTGCCCAAAAAAATCCGGGTCTGGAATTCCCACGGTGACAAGCTCACCCGTCTGCCGCCCGGCTTCAGCGCCATTGGCACGACGGAAAATTCGCCTTACGCCGCCATCGAGGACGCCCGCCGGCACTTTTACGGCATCCAGTTTCATCCCGAGGTTTTTCACACCGAACGCGGTGTCGACGTCATCCGCAATTTTCTCGTGCGCATTTGCGGTGCGCGCCAGGACTGGACGATGCGCGACTTCATCTCCCGTGCGGTGGCCGACATCCGCGCCACCGTGGGCAAGTCCCACGTCATCCTTGGCCTGTCCGGCGGCGTCGACTCCTCGGTCGCGGCCGCGCTCATCCACAAGGCGATCGGCCGGCAGCTGACCTGCGTGTTCGTCGACAACGGCCTGCTCCGCGCCGGCGAACGCGAAACGGTGGTCGAGCTTTACAAGAAACATTTTCGCATCGATCTGAGGGTGGCCGATGCCTCGACCATCTTCCTGCGCCGGCTGCGCGGGGTGATTGATCCGGAGAAAAAGCGCAAGATCATCGGCCGGACCTTCATCGAGATCTTCGAGAAATCGCTCCGTTCCATCGGCCAGGCCGACTTCCTCGCCCAGGGCACGCTTTATCCCGACGTGATCGAAAGTGTCTCCATCGGCAATAATCCCGCCTCGCTGATCAAGAGCCATCATAACGTCGGCGGCCTGCCCGCCCGCATGAAACTCAAGCTGCTTGAGCCGCTGCGCGAGCTGTTCAAGGACGAGGTCCGCGCCGTCGGCGCCGCCCTTGGCCTGCCGCGCGAGGTGGTCTGGCGCCAGCCCTTTCCCGGCCCCGGTTTGGGCGTTCGCATCATCGAGGCGGTCACCCCCGAGCGCCTCGCCGTTCTTCGCGCCGCCGACACCATCCTGCAGGAGGAGATGATGGCCAGCGGGTGGTATTGGAAGGTCTGGCAGTCGTTCTGCGTCTTCGTCCCGGTGAAAACGGTCGGTGTTTTCGGTGATGAGCGCAATTATGCCCATGTCATCGCTCTGCGCATTGTCGAAAGCACCGACGCCATGACGGCGGACTGGACGCGCCTGCCCTATGAGTTGTTGCAAAAGATTTCCGGGCGCATCACCAATGAGGTGCGCGGTATCTCCCGCGTCGTCTTTGATGTCAGCTCGAAACCTCCCGCGACCATTGAGTGGGAATAAACCTTTCCTCCCGCGCCGGGTCTTACTCTTCATGCCTCGGTTTTTTCCGTTCTTCGCCGCCGCTGCCGCCCTTGTCGCGATCGTCCCCGCGCGGGCCGCCGATGCCGCCGCCATCATCGCCAAGGCGCGCGCCTACCTCGGCCCGGAGGCGGCGCTCGATTCCATTCGCTCCATCCATTACGTCGGCTCTTTCGAAAGCGACGAAACGGTGAAGGATAAGGACGGCAAGCTGTCGACCCGCCATTTCAAAGCGGCCCTCGACCTGATCTTTCAAAAGCCCTATCAACAGCGTGTCGTCATGACTTCGGACAGGGGCAGGGATATCACTGCGCTCGACAATTATGAGGCCTGGGAATGTCTGCAGCAACCCGGCGACACTTCGGTCCGAAACCTCAATTTGTTCGGCAAGGATCAGGTCAAGGACCGGCGGGCCAACGTCTGGGAAAACCTCTCCTTTTACCGCGGCATCGAGCGCCGCGGCGGCCACGTCGAAGATCTCGGCCCCACCACGGTGGACGGCCATGCCTGCGAGAAACTCGCCTTTGTCCACGGACCCAACATCGTCTTTTACCGCTATATCGACACGGCCACCGGCCAGCTCCGGCTGACCGAGCTGACCAATGGCGACCGCATCCGGCAGGAAGGCGAGCTGACGGCCGGCGGCGTGCGTTTTCCCCGCAAGCTGATCAACCTCACCAAGGATCCGGCCAGCGGCAAGGAATACACCGCGGTGATCACGCTGGACAAGGTCGTGCTCAACGAAACCTTTCCGGACAGCCTTTTTGCCGTGCCCTTGCTGGCGGCGCCGGCTTTATCGGCTCCCTCGCCCAAGGCGAAATAGCCGGCGGGCAGCACTCACGTTTCGCTGGCCATGCTCCCTTTTCTGCGCTGAGCTGGTGCCGTGCGTATTCTCCGCTTTTCCAATCCGACTTTCTCCGCTGCCCTCGCCGACTTTTGCCGCGGGGCCGAGGTGTCTCCGGACGTGTCCGCTTCCGTCGCCGCCATCCTGGCGGACGTCCGGGCGCGCGGCGACGCCGCGGTGGCCCATTATGCCGGAAAATTTGACGGCGCCGTGTTGACCCCGGAAAAATTTCGCGTGCCGGCGGCGGAACTGGCCGAGGCGGGGCGGCGCCTGCCCGCCGCCGATCGCGCGGCATTGCGGGCCGCCCACCGCGCCATCGTCGCCTTCAACCGGCGCGGCGTGCCGGCGGACTGGACCGGCCGCAACCCCCAAGGCGCCATGGTCGGAGAAAAATTCGATCCGATCCGCCGCGTCGGACTCTATGTGCCCGGCGGCCAGGTTCCGCTCGTCTCCACCGTGCTGATGACCGCGACGCTGGCGAAGATTGCTGGCTGCCCGGAAATCGTTGTTTGCACGCCTTCTGACCGGACAGGCCGCATCGCTGACGGCATTCTCGCCGCGCTCCACCTTGTCGGCGTGCGCGAGGTCTATCGCATCGGCGGAGTCCAGGCCATCGCCGCGATGGCTTACGGCAGCGCCACCATTCCGGCGGTGGACAAGATTTTTGGCCCGGGCAACGCCTACGTTTGCGAGGCCAAGCGGCAGGTTTTCGGCACCGTCGGGGTTGATTCGCTGCCCGGCCCAAGCGAAGTGATGATCGTCGCCGACACCTCGGCGCGCACGGATTTTGCCGCGGCCGACCTGCTGGCGCAGGCCGAGCACGGCTCGGGCAAGGAGCGGATCTATCTTGTCGCCACCTCGCGAAAAATCATCGACGCGATCTTCGCCGAGGTGACCGCCCAGCTTCCGGCACTGCCGCGGTCCGCGCCGATCCAGCGTGTGCTCGACCACGGATTTCTCGCCATCGAGGTGAAGACCCCGGCCCAGGCGGCGGAAGTGGCCAATTACATCGCGCCGGAGCATCTCGAGTTATTGCTCGAAAAAAAATCCGCCGCCCTCCTGGTGAAAAAAATCACCACTGCCGGCGCCATCATGCTCGGCAACGAAACGCCCACGGCGCTGGGCGATTTTACTGCCGGCCCCAGCCATGTGTTGCCGACTGGCCGGGCGGGCCGGTTTTTCAGCGGGCTGCGCGTGGCCGATTTTCTGCGGCGTACCAGCCTGATCCGTTACGACCGCACCAGCGTGAAAAAAGGCAATGCGGTGGTCTCCGCCTTTGCCCGCATGGAACAGCTTGCCGCCCACGGGCGCAGCGTGGAAATCCGCACGAGAGGGTAGGGCCATGGCCGATCTCATTTCTTTCGCGCTACCGCACGTGGCCAAGCTCCACGCCTATACGCCCGGCCTCCAGCCCGGCGAGTCGGGCTGGGTCAAGCTCAACACCAACGAAAATCCTTATCCGCCGAGCCCGCGCGTAGCCGAGGCGCTGCGCTGTGAAATCGGCGCCGACGGCGCCTCGCTCCGGCTTTATCCAAACCCCGCCAGCGCACCGCTGCGCGCGGCCCTCGCGCGCCATCATGGCCTGAGGCCGGAAAATGTCTTTGTCGGCAATGGCTCCGACGACGTGCTCAACCTGCTCGTGCGCTGTTTTGGGGATGCAAGCGCCGCCACCGGCTTCACCCTCCCGAGCTATTCGCTTTATCCCGTGCTGGTCGCAATCGAGAACGGCCGCGCCGACGCGATCGAATTTGACCGTTCGATGCGCCTGCCGCTGGAAAAGATCGCCGTCTCCCCGGCGAAGCTGTTTTTGCTTACCTCGCCCAACGCGCCCACCGGTGTCGGCTTTGCCAACGCCGACCTGGAAAAAATCCTCGGTTCTTTCCGCGGCATCCTGGTGGTGGACGAAGCCTATGCCGCCTTCGCCCGCGAGGATGCGGTCGGCCTGATCGCGCGGCATCCCCGCCTCGTCGTTGTTCGCACGTTTTCCAAATCCCACGCGCTCGCCGGGATTCGCGTCGGCTGGGCCCTGGCCCATCCCGATCTCATCGGTTTGCTCGACCGGGTGAAGGACAGCTACAATGTCAGCCGGCTTTCGCAAACCGCGGCGCTCGCGGCCTTGGAGGACCCGGAATACTACGAAAGAATTATTTACAAGATAAAGCAAACGAGAGACTTGTATAATCATCAATTTACGGAGAAGCGCGGGTGGTTCACCTATCCGTCCCAGACCAATTTCATTTTCACCGAACCGAAAAACAGCCGGGGCGAAGCCGGACCGGCCGTGGCCAAATCGCTCTACGACTTTCTTTTTGCCCGCAAAATCCTCGTCCGGCATTTCCCCAGCCACGCCTTGACCGCCTCGTTTCTTCGCGTCAGCGTCGGCACGGACGACGAGATGCTTGTCCTCTCCGACGCCCTCGACGCATGGCAAAAAACAACTCCCGT
>DASRHD010000323.1:0-4724 GCA_035650695.1 Opitutaceae bacterium | reverse complement strand
TTCACGGTTGAACCGGGCTGCATGACCACGGAGTCGCCCGCGTTCAGCGAAACCGTGCCGCCATTCGTGGTCAGCTCGCCCGCCGTGCGCTGCATGAGATTGACATAGCCCGAGGCGTCGCCCAGCGGCGTTCCAATCCACGTCTGACCGTTGTATTTTCCCGTCTGTCGAATGTCGACTTGCACGGTCTGGCCGCGCAGCGGGCCGTTGCGTTGCAGCGGCGAATTGGCCAGCTCGGTTCCGCGCAGCTGGACCGGGACGATGTCCTCACTGACCGAAGCCGTGGCTCCCGCATCGCCGCCTTGCGATCCGGCGACGTCAACCGTCGCCCCCGGATCGAAATAAATCTGCCCGCGGCCCAGGTTGGGGCTGGCGACCGGGTCGGTGGCGTTGAAAAACTGGTACTGAATGGCGGGGTTTCCCGTATTCAAAATCCAGTTACCCGCGCTCAACGTGACGCCTGCGCTCAAGCTCGACAGGTTGAGATTGTTGGCGGTGGTCAAGGCGACGGCCTGGTTGGTTTGCGGTTGATCGGCGGTCGCGTTGGACGGGGGAAGGCTGGCGCCGGGCGCGATGATCATCGCACCCTTGCTTGAATCAGCGGCGCCAGTGACCGGGTTCACGTCCGACAAGTAAATCGAGTTGCCCTGAACATTGACGAGTGACGCCAGGGCCAGCTGCGTGCCCACCACCCGGTCGGTGGTCGAGGAGTCCGGCAGGATTTGCGTCACGCTGCCGGCGCCCAGCTTCACCGTTCCTGCGGTCTTCGGGTTAAAATAGGCGGAAAACTGGCTGCTGCTGTTGCTGTTGTTTTGGGGAGTCACCACCACCGAGTTGTAATCGGCGAGCAGATCGACCCGGCCGTTGTAGGCCACAGAGGTGGAGCTGTCGATAATCCCGAGCTGGTTGACGGTCCGGCCTGCAATCATGACGTCGCCGCGCGGGGCTTCGATCACGCCCATCGTTCCGTCCGCCGTGACATTGTTGGCCGCCGCGCCCACCGTGCCGCTGGCGAGCGTGACGCCGAAAGGCAGGGTGCCGGGATCCACCGAGCCGACAAACACGTCCAGTCCGCGCAGGCTGGGGTCGGATTGAGCATGCGGCACAAACCCAACCTGTAACCCCGCGGCAAGGATGGTCTGGCCATTGTCCGTCTCAATCGTGCCGGCATTGGAGACGTTGGGCCCGATCAGGGCGATCAGTCCTCCGCCGTTATCGACGGTGGCGGGGGATTTGAGCACCGCGCCCGGGAGGACGATCACATCGCCGATCTGCCCAGCCGGCGGCGGAGGAGGGGTGAAGGCCGACGTGACGTTCCCCGCCGATTGCGGCACCGCGGTGAAGAGGAATTGCGAATCGGGATTGTTGAGCAGACCGGCGCTGACCAGATTATCATTGATCGGCAGGGACGCGGCGACCAGCGCATGGGTGTTCACCTGCGATGAGCCGCCGAAGATGATTCCGTTTTGATTGATGACGTAAACCTGCCCGCCGCTGCCGGGTGTCCCGGCGGGCCCGATGGTGTTGATCGCACCGAGGATCTGCGAGGGCCGGCCCGATGGGTCGTTGATTTTGTTGAAGGCAATCCACTGTCCGGCGCTGTCTCCACCCGCGCGCTGGTCGAAAGTGAGGGCGGTGTGCCGGCCGATATCGAAGGTGCGCCATTGCAAAAGCGCCTGTTGCTGGTTCTGGACGATATTGATTTGGTTGGGATTGGCGCCGTCCGTCGCCGGCAGGTTCGCGCCGGTCCAGAGCACCGGCCTCCCCTGGGCATCGACGTCAATGCGCAGCCCCGGCCCGGTGCTGGCGGGATCGGGCGTGGCCAGGCCGTCCGGCACGTCGGGCAGAGCCTGGCCGGGGTGATTCGGATCGGCGCCCAAATTATTCTGGCTGGCCGCGAGCATGCGGGCGGAAGCCTGCATGGCCCGCACCGCCGCCACCGCGTTGGCCGCCCGCGCCAATGTCGCCTGGGCGCTGGCCGCGCCCGGCGAGGTGACGGTTACGGCGCGAGCCGAAGCCGGAGTGGCGCCGGCACCGATGGAAGCCGCGGTGGTGGGGCTCAACAATCCCTGGATCACCCCGGCCCGGGCGATCAAACCCGCCGCCAGCAAAACCGGCAAACCGAACCCCGCCGCGCGGGCCGCGCCTTTGCCGGAGCGAAGCATCCGGAGGAACGGGCGGTGGAGTTTCGGCGTCCCTTTCATGGCTGGGCCTTCTGATCGAGCAGCTTGTCCTGATAATCCTGGACGAGGTTTTCCAGCTTGGTGCGGGTCGTGCCCACAAACGGCTCCTTCGCCGCCAGCGCCTTGCCCAGACTGAAATCTTCATAGCGGCCGAGGATTTCGTTGCCGAGGTTGAACAGGGCCACGTTTTTCGTTTCGAGGTAGGCCACCCGGCGCTGCATGACCACGTCCTGGTCTTCCAATTTGGCGCGCTGCGATTGCTCGGCCCGGGCCACCGCCACCGCCTGCCCGCACGCCGCCTTCCACTTGTCCACTGACTCCTTGAGCTCGGCAATCTCTGTCGTCTGGTCGGCTACCTTCGCTCGAAGCTCGGCCACGGTCTTGTCCGCGACCGCCTTGTCATCCGTGGCGTGCTTTTTCAACAGTTCGACCTGCTCGGTCAGGGTCTTGTTCTTCTGGTCGCTGTCCGCCTGGGCCGCCTGGGCGGCGGCGAGCTGGTTTTGCACGTCGCGGAGCTGCAGCGCGGTGGCCCGCAGGGCTTCGCGCATGTGCGCCGCGGCCGCGTCGGCCGAATCGTCGGCTCGAAGCATGGCGGCGGCCGGCAGGAGGGAAAGGCCGGCGGCGAAAAGAAGGAGTTTCCGAAGCATGCTCATAGTTTTCCGTTGATGTCGAATTGCAGGGTGTCGTCCTTGAACGGCGGGCCGGCGAGGGAGTCGGCGCTCATCCACCGGATGCCGAGCGAGACGCGCGAGGAAAGCGCCAGGTTTGCGCTGAAGGTGTAGCCCTTGAGGTTGGTGCCTCCGCCGCCGAAATCGGAATCGCAGAACCCGTCCACCACCGCGTCGGATTCGACCCGGCGGTAGCTCAGGCTGGCGTTCCAGTCCCAGCGTTTTTGCAACGCCACCTTGCCCACCTTCAGGACCGCGATCCAGGCGGCGTCGCCGCCGTCGAATCCGCCGTTGTTGGACGCGAAATTGTTCACCGGGCCGACCAGCTGCGGCGGACCGTTGCGCTCGATCGCGCGGCGGTGAAAGGCGAGATTGTTCACGTACTCGCCGGAAAGGGAGACGACAAAGGGCTCGAAGTGGGTGTAGTCCAGCTCAGCGGTGAACGCCAGTTCGTGGAACGGGGTGGCCAGTCCGAAATACTGGTACTGCTTGCTCGTACCGCCGCCGTTGAGCGTCGCGTCGGGCACGATGTTGCGCAACGCGATATAGGTGTTGCCCCGCTGGGCAAAGGCCGGGCGGGTGTCGTCGGTGTTGCCGGCGTCCTGCGTGGTCAGCGGCGTGAAGGGCCGCGACACCTTGCCCTGGACGTCCTGGAAATAATAGTAAGCCGAGGCGGTCTTGAAACTGAGGTCTTCCGTGATCTCCCAGGTCACCCCGAGCTGGCCGCCGTACAGCCACTTGTCCTCGCTCTTGAATTTGTTCGGCGAGTTGGTCGCAAAATTGAAATCGGTGTTGAAGACGGGAAAGAGACCGGCGGAAAAGAACGGCATGACGTACTCGTCCAGCGGATAACGGCCCTGCAGCACCGCACCGTCAAAGCCGAGGTCGTCCGCCCAGATGACGCTGGTGGCGAAAAAGGGATTGTCGAAGCGCCCGACCGTGGCGGACAGGTCCTTGTCGGGCAGGCCGCCGATCTCGTACTTGAGGAAGGCGCGGTCGAGCCAGAGCGCGTACTTGCTGAAGTTGCCGCCCTGCCCCGAACTGGCGGCGCCGAGCGACTGGTTTTCCGTCACCGGCGAATTGTTCTCGCCCGTGGCCAGGCGCAGGCCGGCGGTGAAACCCTCGTTCAGGTCGACCGCCGTGCCCAACCGGGCGCGCAGGCGCACCCGGTTGCGGGTCTGGTCGACGTTGGGAAAGGGCGCAAACGCCGCGGTATAGTCAAACGGCGTGCTCGAGGTGTTGATCGCGTTGTAATTCCAGTAATTGTTGTCAAAACCGGTCAGATTGCCGCTGGGATAAAAGTTGCCGTCGTAGCGGATGCGGATGTCGCCCACCGGGGTGAAGCGCGAGACCCAGGCCGGCAGGGTGTTGGGCGCCGCCCAGTTTTCCTGGCGGGCCTCGGCCATGACCTCCTGCTTGATCTGATCGCGCAGCTGGGCCTTGACCACCTCCGGCACGTAGGTCACATGTATTGCATTATCGGATACAGAAGCGGGCGCAGGGGCCGCCGGCGTCGCCGCCGCCTGCTGCTGGGCGACCTGCTTGACCTGGGCCTCGACCTGGGCGCTGTGGGCCAGGACCAGCTGGGTGGCGGCGGCCTGGGCACGGGCCTCCGCCGCCTCGTCCTCCGCCTGCCTGATCAGCTTGTCGGCGTCCTCCCGGGTGATGAGGCGGCGCTCGACCAGCAGATTGATCAGGTTGATCGTCACATTCTCCGAGGGCGGCGGGCGGCTGCCCGGCGCGACCGGAACCGGCGCCTCCCCCGGAGCGGCGGCCGGCGGTGCCGCCGGGGTGTCGGCCTGGGCCGTCCGCGTCCCGACGACGCAGAATAGTCCGAGAAGCAGCAGCAGGAAGCGCGGCCGGCGGAGAATGG
>DASRHD010000322.1:0-9570 GCA_035650695.1 Opitutaceae bacterium | reverse complement strand
TCGCGACCGGCAGCGCGGAGCGCCTCAAGATCGCGCGGCTGGCCGGGAAGGAGATAAAACCGGCCCAGGCCGCTCTGCGCCCAGCGCGCAACCGGGTCATCCAGACAGCCGCAGGCGTCGCGCACGCAGTGGAAAACAGGGTTGATGCAGTGTTCCGACTTGGGCCGGACCAGCCAGGCTCCCACGCCGGCTGCGGCCGGATCGCCCGCCTCGGTCGCGGTCATGGCGGCAAGGGTGCGTCCGACCTGCAGCTGCCCGGTGGCCTTGCTGGTGAGATAGAGCACGCGTTCGAAGCGTCCGTCGCGCAGCTCGGTCAGCGCTGCCTCGAGCAGGACGCCGGTTTTGCCGAAGCCGGTGGGCGCCTCAAAAAAAACGGCGGCGGAAGGCGCGGCCACCGCCGTCCGGAGCTGGCCGGCCGCCTCGGCTTGTCCGGGGCGGAGTTCGGCAAAGGCGGGACGGAAGTGGAGCGAGCGGAGGCGGTCGCGGGCGCGCCGGCGATGTTCGAGAAATTCCACCACGCGTTCGAGCTGGGCGCGGAAAAGCGCCTCGTCGGCAGGAGCGAGCGCCACCGGCTGGACCAGTCCGCTGGCCGCCTCGACGAACAGCAGCTCGGCGGCGGGCAGGCGGCTGTCGCCATTGGCGCGGAGCAGGGCGAGGTAGGCGGCGAGTTGGACGAAATAATCGGGGTGCTCGGCGCGAAGTTCCGCCTCGGGCGCGGGCAACGGGCGCATCACGGTTTTGATTTCGCGCAAAACCGTGGCGCCTTCGCGCGGCAGAAGCTGGTCGATGCGGCCGGACAGCGTTAGCGTCCAGCCGCGGTGGACCAGCCGGCCGGCGATCGGCACCTCGGCGGTCGCGCCCGGGTTCTCCTCGGCGGCGCGGGCGTGGAGCTCCTGGTGCCAGTGCGTGCCGAGCTGTGCGCGCCAGAGACCGGAGGGGCCGCCCGCGTCGCCGCGCGGTCCGAAGGCGAAGGCGGCGAATTCACCGACACCGAGGGCGGCAGTGCGGTTGTCGAGGGAAAACTCCATGGCGCTAATCGAGCAGGATCTCCGTCTGCGCCCGGAGATAGGTTTCAAGCTGGCGGGTGAAATCGGCCACGGCGTCGGGCGTGGCGGTCTGTTCCGCGATCGGCCGGTTAAGCGCGTCGCCGGCAGCGGCGCGCTGGCGGGAAGGAAGGCGGGCCAGCCAGTCCTGCTTCACCGGATAGCCCTCGTCACGGGCGAAACGATAAAGGCTTTTGAAAAAAACCACCTCGGGGCGCGGGCCGGAGGCGAGGGCGGCAAAGGCGGAACGGAGCAGGGCCGCGACCGCCGGCCGGCTTTCCTCCAGCACCGGGTTGCGCGCCGCCAACAGCGCCAGGGCGGAGGCAAAGCGAACCGCGTCGTAGTTTCGGCCCATGCCCTCATGGCGAACGAGCAGGCGGGCCTCGCGCAAGAACCAGGTGCGGCCCTGATTGGAACTTTCCAGCAGCAGCCCGGCTTCATCGAACAAGTCGAGCGCGCCGGCCGACGGATTTTTTCTCGAGAGCCGCTGCAGGACCGGAAGCACGCCCTGCTCAACCGAAAAGACGGTGAAACCCTGGAAATTGTCGGCGGGCGGCTGCTTGAGCAGAACGAGCGCGTCGGTCTGGAGGGAGAGGCCGGCCACTGCGGAGAGATCAGCGGCCGACAGAAACTTCCGCGACGACGGGGGGCACGGACGAATTCGACCAGGACGGAACGACCGCTCCGCCGGAAATGAGCATTTTCATGCCGTCGCCGACGGACATGTCGAGTTCCACGATTTCACCACGGGGAACATAAACGAGAAAACCGCTGGTGGGATTAGGGGTGGTGGGGACGAAGACGCTGGCGAGGCCGGCGGGGAGCCGGGATGAGAGCTCGCCGCGGGCGGTTCCGGTGAGAAAGCCGATCGACCACGAGCCTTTGCGGGGAAATTCCACAAGTACAACCTTGCTGAAACCATGGCGGTTCTGTCCGCCAAAGGTGTCGACGATCTGTTTGATCGAGGTGTAGACCGCGCCGACGCCGGGAATGCTTTGGATGAAGCGCTCCGCCATGCCGCCGAAATACCGGCCGAAGACGTAGCGGGAGCCGTAGCCAAGCGCGGTGATGAGCAGCAGAACAAGGACGGTGATGAGAAAGTTCCACACCGCCTCCAGGCCGCCCTCCTTCGGCATGAAGGGAAACAGGGGCCGGAAATAGCCGCCGATGTTGCTGACCAACCAGGAAAAAACAAACAGGGTGGCGGCGAGGGGCGCGACGAGGAAGAGACCGGAAAAAAAGGCGTTGCGGAACGAAGCGAAGCGGCTAGGGCGCATGGGCGGAATTATGAGATAAAAATGTCCGGACGCAAAGTCATTCGGCGAGCCGGCAGCTTATCCGGGCCACGGCGGCGGCGGTCAGCTTCAACGCGCGGCGTTCGGCTGCGCGCATGATTCTTTTTTTCGGCGGGCTGAGATCGTCGTAACCGGCGAGGTGCAGCCAGCCGTGCACGAGGTAAAGCGCGAGTTCGTTGCGGTAATTTTCCTGCTTGTCGGACCGGCCGGCGCGAACGGTGCGGATTTGCCGCGCCGCCGCATCGGCGGAGACACAAATCTCGCCGGCCAGGCCATGGGCCGGGTCGCCGGCAAAAGTAATCACGTCCGTGACCGTGCCGTCATCAAGAAAAGCGGCATGGAGCCGGGCTAGCGCCGCATCGGTGAGAAAAGCGACCGAGAGTTCGCCGGGCGGGCATCCGCCACGAAATTTTTTCCGCCGGTCGTCGAGGGCATGGATGAGCGCCGCCACGGTGCGGGCGTCCAGGCGCAGGCGGGGATGGCCGTTGTGAACGGCGACGGCGCGGGAACAGGCGGATCCGGAGGGCGGCACTGGCGCGATCACCGGGCCGACGACAGCTGACTGCGGGGTTCCGGCCTGTCCTCTCCGGCCGGCGGATAGGCGACCCGCGAATGCAGCATGTTGAGGAGCGTGAAATTGAAACTGCTTTTGATCTTGGTGACGTCCTCGAAGGTGAGCGGGGCCTCGTCGAGCTGGCCGTCAGCCAGGCGTTCGCGGACGATTTGCTCGATCAGCTCGGCCAGATGCTGGGGTGTGACCTTGCGGAGTGAGCGGGAGGCGGCCTCGACTCCGTCGGCCAGCATGATGATGGCGCTTTCCTTGAACTGCGGCTTGGGCCCGTCATAGCGGTAAGTCAGCTCCGAGACGGTCGCGCCGGGCGCCTCGGCGGCCCGGTTCGCCGGGGAGGAAAGCACGGCGCTGTTGCCAAACGGCTGCCGGGTCTCGTTCTTGGCCCGCTCGAAAAAGTAGCGGATGAGGGTGGTGCCGTGGTGCTGCTGGATGACCTCGATCACGGCGCGCGGCAGCTTGTGCTTGAGGCCGAGGTCCACGCCGTCCTTGACATGGCTTTTGATGATGAGGGCGGAAAGCGACGGGTTGTTGGCTTCGTGCGGATCGAAGCCGGCGCGCTGGTTTTCGGCAAAATATTCCGGTTTGCCGATCTTGCCGATGTCATGGAACTGGGCGCAGACCCGGGCGAGGAGCGGATTGGCGCCGATGGCATTGGCAGCGTTCTCCGCCAGCTGGGCGACGATCAGGGAGTGATGATAGGTGCCGGGCGCCTCCATTTGCAGGAGGCGGAGGAGGGGATGATTGAAGTCGCTCAGCTCGAGCAGGGTGATGTCGGTGGTGCGCTTGAACAGACCCTCGAGCACAGGGAGCAGGCCGACGACCGCCACGCCGGTGATCAGCCCGGTGCCGAGGCCGGCCGCCATTTGTTCGAGTACCGCCAGCCAGGGCAGGCGGTTGACCACGCCGATGAGCATGGCGAAGACGGCCACAACCAGTCCGCCCAGTCCGGCGGCGCGGACCACCCGGCTGCGCTTGCGCAGCGAATGGCTGGAAAAGATCGCGACCATCGAGGCGAGGAGGGTCAACACCAGGAGGTCGAGGCGATTGCCGTAGATCACGCTGGTGAAGATCGAAACGAAAAGTGCCATGAAAATACCGGAGCCGGCGTCGATCAGAATCGAGACGATGATGGGCGCGAGCGCGGTCGGCGCGATATAGGGCAGGAGCGAGGCGGCGGTGTCGTGCTCGATGAAATAGGGCAGGCCGGCAAGGGTATAGGTGAGACGGACGAGCGCGAGGTTGATGATGACAACGAGGGCGAGGAGGGCGAGGCGGCCGTTGCTCTGCATGGTCTCGCGGTCCTCGATGCGGATGTAGAGAGCGGACGCCCAGACCATGGCGAGCACGAGGAGGACGCGGCCGAAGAGCTGCAGGTCCTGATCGAGCTGGACGTCGCCGCTGTCGAGGAGGAAACGACGCTGGGCCACCAGCATTTCATACTGCTCCGGCGTGACGCGCGTGCCCGGTTCGATGATGGTCTGGCCGCGGTCGACCGAGACCGTCACGGGTTTGAGCGATTTCAGCGCCTCCTCCTGGCGACGGGCGGTGGCATCGCGGTCGAAGACGAGGTTGGGGGTGACCCCGTTCTCGAAGATGCGGAAAAGGGCGAGCGTCGCCTCGCGGCTGATGCCCTCGGCGGCGAGATTGATGCGGAGGAAGGTGAGGGCCTCCTCCATCGACTGCACCGGCCGCTGGGCGATTTCATTGCTTCCCTTGGTAATCTGGAAGACCGTGACCGCGCCCGGCTGGGCGCTGGCGAGCGAGCCGTCGTGCACGCCCTCGGTGTAAAGCTCGCGGAGGGTGGCGAGGCCGTTCTCCACGATGCTGAAGCGCGTCTTGGCGTCGCCGATGGAGAGAAGGGTGGCCACGTCGTCCACGCTGGCGCGGTAAGGACCGCGGGCGTTGAAATCGTCGACGATTTTTTCCAGCGCGGCCTGGCGGGCCTCGCGCTGCAGCGTGCCGGCGGGATAATCATGCTCCAGCTGCTCGAGCTTGGCTAGGAGGTCGCGCATGTTGGCCTCGAACTGCTCGAGCGGAGCGAACTCCAGCCGGTAGACCGGGGGGACATGGTTGCGCAGTTGCTCACGGGAGAGGCGGGTCTTTTCCGCGCTGGTATAGGTGAACGGCGCGCTGGCGACGATCCGCACGGCGGCGAGCTGGTTGGGCAGCACGGGCAGGTCGGCGGTGGTGACGCCGACGAAGCTGATGAGCACGATGGCGGCGACGGTGGCGATGAAGATGAAAATCGCCACGGCGCGGCTCTCCTCGAGGAACTCGATCGTCGCCGAGGTGCGGGCGGTCTTGCGCGCCCGGCGCGGGGCGCCGAAGCCGCCGCGAAGAAGTTTCCACTTTCTAATCAGCGACATGGGGGCGTTCAGCTGGCGGAAGTCGGGCCCATCGGATTTTTGAAGCGTTCGTAAGCTTCGATGATTTTCAAAACAAGCGGATGGCGGACAACATCGGCGCCGGAGAAGGTGTGGAACTCAATGCCGGGAATGTCATGCAAAATATGCCGTACTTCAAGCAAGCCGCTTTGTTTGTGCCGGGGAAGGTCGATCTGGGTGATATCGCCGGTCACGACCATGCGCGAGCCCTCCCCTAAGCGGGTGAGGAACATCATCATCTGCTCCGGGGTGGTGTTTTGCGCTTCGTCGAGCACGATAAACGCCTGATTGAGCGTCCGGCCCCGCATGTAGGCCAGCGGCGCGATTTCAATCACCCCTTTTTCGGTCAACCGGGCGACATCCTCCGCGTCGAGCATGTCGTGCATCGCATCGTAGAGGGGCCGGAGGTAGGGCAGGATTTTTTCGCGCAAATCGCCCGGAAGGAAGCCGAGGGCCTCGCCGGCTTCGACCGCCGGCCGGGTGACGATCAGGCGCTGCACCTGGTTCTTCAACAGAGCGGAGACCGCCGCGGCCATGGCGAGGTAGGTTTTGCCCGTGCCGGCCGGGCCGATGCCGAAGACGACCGGATTATTTTGCATCGCCTGCAGGTAGAGCTTTTGGCCGAGGGTCTTGGGCGCGATGCTCTTACGGTTGGTGGTGATGACGAACGGTTGGGCGATAAGCTCCCGCAGCTGCTCGCCCTCGCCCCGACCGAAGCCCTCGGCCACGCGGGCGAAATCCGGCCCGCGCAGGCTCACGCCCTGACCGCGCGCATCGTTGAGGAAATTGAAAAAGCCCTCGGTCCGGGCCACCGCATTGTCGTCGCCCTCAATCTTCAGCCAGTCTTCGCGGGTGACCAGGCGCACGCCCAGCGCCCGCTCGGCAAACTGGAGATTGTCGTCACGGCCGCCGTAAAGCTGGCTGAGGTGGCGCGGGCTGGGAAAATGCAGGGTCTTCGAAGGCACGGATGAGTGCAATTTTCAGTCGGGCGCGGCTCAGGACGCGCGTTTTTCGGCGGCCGCGGCCGGTGCCGCGCGCTGCGCCTGGCGCAGCGGCTCGGCCGCCGCGGCCAAACGTTCCCAGGTGGCCTCGAGCGCCTGCGGCAGAATGCGGGTCTGGCCGGTCACAGGCATGAAATTGTTGTCGCCATTCCAGCGCGGAACGATGTGCGCGTGCAGATGCGGAATGCTCCCGCCGGCAGGGGAGCCGAGATTGAAGCCGATGTTAAAGCCATCGGGCTTGAGCGCGGCGCGCAGCAGCCCCTTGGCAGTGACGATGATTTCCATCAAGTCGGCGCGTTCGGCGGCCTCGAGCTCCTCCAGCTCCACCACTTCGCGGAAGGGAATGGCCAGGAGATGGCCGGGATTGTAGGGAAAACGGTTGAGCATGAGATAGCTCCGCGGCGAACGGTAGACGATGAGCGCGGCGCGATCGTCGCCCAGCGCCGGCAGCTCGGTGAAGGGCTTCTTGGTGGCCGGGTACCGCGGCGCCTCGATATAGTCCATCCGCCAGTAAGGGTGGAGCTGCTGCATGGTCAAAGAGATCAAGTAAAGGGGGCCGCGGGGGCAAAGTCAAAGCCGGGGTGGCACGTTAAAATCGTAAAAAATCCCGTTGCTGTTTGCGCCGGGAGGCGTCCATTTGTTCGCCCGATGCAAAATCGACGCATTGTCATCACCGGGCTGGGCGCTCTCACGCCAGTGGGCCACTCCGCCCCCTCCACCTGGGCCGCGCTGGTTGCCGGCCGCAGCGGCATCGGACGGATTACCCGGTTTGACCCGGCCGGCTGCACCGCCCAGATTGCCGGCGAGGTGAAGGCCTTCGAGCCGGCGGCGCCGTTGGCCCAGGCCCTCCATCCGCGCGGTGTCGGCGCCGAACCGCTGACCACGGCCGTTTTGCCCAAAGAGGTAAAAAAACTCGGCCGTTTTTCGCACCTCGGTCTCGCCGCCGGAATCGAAGCCTATGCCGACTCCGGCCTCGACGCCGCGCGCGGCACGCTGCCGCCGGAACGCGCCGGCGTGAACCTCGGCGTCGGCCTCGGCGGCCTGCCGGAAATCGTCGCCATGCACGATACCTGGCGCGAGGGCGGCTACCGGAAGATTTCGCCCTTTTTCATTCTTCAGACTGCACCCAACATTCTCGCCGGTCAGCTCGCGATCGCGCTGGACCTGCGCGGCCCAAACATGAGCGTGGCCTCGGCCTGCGCCACCAGCGGTCATGCCCTGGGCGAGGCGGCGCGCGCCATCCAGCGCGGTGAGGCCGATGTCATGATCGCGGGCGGCGCGGAGGCGGTCATCACGCCGCTGGCAGTAGGCGCCTTCGCCCAAATGAAGGCTCTTTCGACCCGCAACGACGCGCCGGAAAAGGCGTCGCGGCCCTATGACGCCGACCGCAACGGTTTTGTGCTGAGCGAGGGCGCGGTCGTCTTCGTGCTGGAAGAGCTGGAGCACGCGAAAAAACGCGGTGCCCGCATCTACGCCGAGCTGCTCGGCTACGGCGCCACGGCCGACGCGCACCACCTTTCCTCGCTCGCGCCCGAGGCCGAGGGCTCGCGCCGGGCGATGCAGATCGCGGTCGATGACGCCCGGCTCGCGCCGGAACAGGTCGGTTATGTTTCCGCGCATGCCACCAGCACGCCGGCGGGCGATGGGGAGGAGGCGACGGCGATCGCCCGGGTCTTCGCCGCCGGTCGCGAGAAGCTTCATGTCAGCGCCGTGAAATCGATGACCGGCCATCTCCTCGGCGCGGCTGGTGCGCTTGGCGCGCTCGCCGCCGTGCTTGCGGTGCATCACGGCGTGGTGCCGCCGACCATCAATCTGGAAAATCCCGATCCGGCCTGCGCCGCGCTCGGTCTGAATTTCACCGCCAACACGGCGATCGAGAAGCGCATCGACTATGCCCTGGCCAACAGCTTCGGCTTTGGCGGGACCAACGCATCCCTCGTCGTCGGGCGGGTGTGAACCGAAACGATGGACCGCCGCCTTATCTGGTTTCTCCTGCTACTCGCTCTGGTGGCGGGATGGTCATGGCATGCCCCGTACGACCGGCTTACGTGGTGGCTGGAATCGACGCCCGTCGTCGTCGGTGTGCCTCTCATTTTATTTTTTCAGAAAAAATTTCCGCTCTCGTCGCTGCTGCTGGTGCTGCTCTGGCTGCACTGCACCCTGCTGCTCGTGGGCGGCCATTACACCTACGCCCGCGTGCCCTTGGGCGAGTGGGCCAAGGCTTGGTTTGGCTGGACACGAAACAATTACGACAAGCTGGGCCATTTCACCCAGGGCTTCGTTCCGGCCGTCCTCACGCGGGAGATTTTAATCCGGCGGTCCCCTCTGCGCGGTTCGCGCTGGCTGGGATTTCTGGTTGTGTGCGTGTGCCTGGCATTTTCGGCATTCTACGAACTGGTTGAATGGGGAACGGCGATGCTGAGTGGCGCGGCGGCGGATGATTTTCTGGGTACGCAGGGTGATCCCTGGGACACGCAGACGGACATGCTCTGGGCCCTCATCGGGGCGACCCTGTGCGTCTGTTTGATTGGCAGGATCCACAACCGTTCAATGGAAAAATTGCCGCCGCGGGCGGAGTAGGCCGTCGCCCTGACTTCAGTTGGCGATCCGCTTTTTAATGAGCCCCCGGATCAGCCGGACATCGGGATCGTTCGCCTCACTCGGCTCGTCCAGGATGAACAAAAGGTAGGTTCCCTCGCTGCCGGTGTAATCGATTTCCCGCGGAACCACGCCAACGGAATTTATCTTGCCCAGGAGCAACGCATCGGCCTTCCGGCTGTTCCAATAAATCCACGCTTTTTTGCCGGCGACGTCGACCAGACACAATCCCTGGAAGCCCTCGTACGGGTTGTCCATGATGATGCTTTCTTCACCCAGCGCCACCGGCGGCTGCAAACTCGTCAGATAGTCCGCAGGGATGGTGCTCGCCGGTTTTTTAATTGTTTCCGTGGCACAGCCGGCGAGAAGAAGCAGGACGGCGAAAACGAAAATCTTCAATGGGGTGACCGTTTATGACAGGTCAGCACCGAAAAAGCAGCCAAAATATCAGGGCTTGGCTGCGGGAGCCGCGGCAGCTGGGCCGGCGTCAGTCTCCGGCCGGGCGATGACTTTGAAGGCGCGTGAGGGGGCGAGGTAGGTCTTGGCCAGCGCGTTCACGTCCGCCTGGGTGATGGATTCGAAATCGCTGTAGCGCGTGCGGCACCAATCGAGGCGCTGGGGGTACTCCTGGCAGCTCGCCAGCACGGCGCTGAGCCAGTACTGGTTGGTCCGGGCGGA
>DASRHD010000321.1:0-6188 GCA_035650695.1 Opitutaceae bacterium | reverse complement strand
GGACAAGCCCGGGCGCGGAGGCGCTCAGAGCTCGTCGTCGCTGGCGACGTGGAGGGCGGAGGATTTCTGGTATTCGGTGACGCGACCTTCGAAAAAGTTCTGCTCCTTCTTGATGTCCATCATTTCGGCCAGCCAGGGGAGTGGGTTCTTGATGCCGCCCGTGAGCGGGGCCAGGCCGCAGCCTTCAAGGCGGCGGTCCGCGATGTAGTCGATGTAGGCGAGGAACTCATCGGCGGCGAGGCCGACGGCGTTGACCGGCAGGCAGTCGCGGATGAACTCTTTTTCGAGTTCGACCGCTTCGCGCATGAGGCCGCGCAGCTCCTCCTTGAATTCGGCGGTCCAGATCTCGCGGTTCTCCTCGACCAGGTCCATGAAGAGGTTGCGGAAAACCTCGATGTGGTTGGACTCGTCGCGGAGGGTGTAGCGAAACATCTGGCCGATGCCAGGGAACTTGTTCTGGCGGTAAAGCGAAAGGATCATGCCGAAGAGGCCGTAGAACTGCGTCCCCTCCATGCACTGGCCGAAAACGAAGATGTTGCGGGCGAGGAGCTTTTTGTTTTCCGGCTGGGTGAGGTCGAGGTCGCGGCGAAGGGCGCGGGAGACCTTGGTGACGAATTCGTTCTTCTTCACGATCGTCTGGACGTCCTCGAACATGGCCTCGCACTCGTGCGGGTTGATGCCGAGCGAGGCGATCATGTAGAGGAGCGAGTCGGCATGGATGTTCTCCTCGTGGGCGTGGCGGCCGAGGACGAGCTTGAGCTCGGGCGCGGTGACCAGCTCGCGGACGACGTGCTGGATGTTGTCGCCGACAATGCCCTCGGCGGCGGAGAAATAACCGATGCCCATGCGGATGATCCAGCGCTCAACGTCGCTCACGACCTTGGTGTCGCGCCATTGCTCGATATCCTTGCCCATGGGAATGTCCTCCGGCTCCCAGTGGTTGGCCTTCATCTTGCGGTAGAGGTCGTAGGCCCACTGGTATTTCAGGGGGAGGAGATTGAAGGTCATGGTCTCGCGACCGTTGATGACTTTTTTGGCCGCGAAAGCGGCCTCGGCCTTGGCCTGGTCGAGCACGAACGTCTTGCTGCCGACGGAAAAGGTTTTTTGCATGGTGAAGGGCGAACGGAAGGGAGAATCGGGCAAAGGGGCGCGGGGTGTTTTTAACAAACCGAGCGTTTTGGCCACCAAAAGTTGTTAAAACTTATTGACGGGTTGTTGACCACAACCGGATGTGGCCTCCACCCGCCGCGACCACAACGGATGGTATTCGACTCACCATCCGTCAACATAATTATGGCAATTTTTGTGTTAAAATTCTTGGCCAGCCGGGTCCAAGATTACGCCAGCCTGGGAGCAGGCCAGCGGATTTTTCCGCGGCGGGCCCCCTGCCCTGCCGGAACCGAAATGGACCGAAAATTTGCCCCGGCGCGGCGGTCGGTATTTGGATTATGATGACGCCGGCGGCAGGGCGGCGGGAAAGCCGTATCCGCGCCTTCGCGACGCCAACTTCGTATCCGCAGGACGGATTCAGAATTTCAGCCGTGCGCCCATCTGGATCTGCCAGCGGGAGAGGTCGGTGAAAGTGCCGAAATCGTCGAGCGTGTTTTTGTTGAAATGGTAGACGTACTGGCCGCGGCCGCCGTTGGCGGTCTTGTCGAACGTGGTCGAGACGACCGCGCGGGTGTAGGAGTAATCGATGCCGTCGACCGTGCCCCAATGCGGATTGAGGAGGTTGGCGAAATTCAGGATGTCGGCGAAAACCTCGAGCTTGAGCCGGCGGTAAAGGCGGACCTCCTGCGCGATGTGCAGGTCGATGGTGTTGATCCAGGGATTGGCCTCGCTGTTACGCGGCACGACGCGGCCGGCGTAGCGGGCAAGGCCGGAATTTTGGGCGAAGGCAAAAAACGCCGCGGCGTCGGCGGGGCTGGCCCAGCGCACGCGGGGATCGTCCGGTCCGCCGGGCACGTAGAGCAGGTCGTTGAAGGTCACGCCGTCGCCGTTGGCATCGCCGTAATAAACCCAGCTGTAGCGGTGCCCGGTCTGGCCGCGCCAGACGAGGCTGAAGGTGGTGGTCGCGCGGCGGAAAAACTCGAATTCGCGCGTGACGCGGAGGACGACCTTGTTGGCGACATCGTAATTGGAGATCGAGGCAACCTCCTCGTTGGGATTGAAGACGGCGCGCGTGCTCCAATTGCTGAGGGCACGCGAAGAAGTCATGGGCGAGACCTCGGTGGCGTGATTGTAAGTGTAGGCGAGCGAGACGGACCAGCGATTCTTCATTGGGCGCCGCAGTTGGAGGGTGCAGCTCTCCGCCTCCCCTTTTCGGGTATCGGTGAGATAAATGACGTCGGCAAACGCGGGGTGCGCATAAACGGTGGTGGCGCTGGACGAGGAGGTGATGGTCCCGGCGTAGCGGATACGGCCGTCGGGCATCGTGGCCGGCCCGCCGTCGGCTGCGGACTTGAGGTTGAGGTTAACCGGATAAGGGGCCTTTTCAGTTTTCAACAGGTCAGCCTCGACGGTGAAAACGAGGCCGAGAAACGGCAGCGCCTGGTCGAAGGCGAGATTTCCCTTCCAGGCGAGCGGCTGGCGGAAACGCGGATCGGTGACGTCGATTTCCGGCGCCGGGAGGATGCCGGGCGGAATGGGTTGATGGAAGGGATCGGGAGTGAAGGCGAAGCCCTTGGGCAGCTGGGAGGTTTTCGCCTGGATGGAGCCGAGCGCGCCGGCATTCTGATAAGGGTTGATCAGCCAGACGGAAGGGTTGCGTCCCTGGAAAAGGCCGAAGCCGCCGCGCAGCTGGCTGGTGCGGCGATCGGAAAAAACGTAATTGAAGCCGAGGCGCGGGGAGAGCGTGTAGTTGCCGCTGCCGGTCGTGTCGTTGCGGAAGCCAAAGGTGTTGGCAAAGGCGCGATTGAACGGCGGCTTTGTGCCGGCGTAGGGATAATCGAACCGCAGTCCGGCGAGCAGGGTGAGCCGCCGGGTCGGGCGCCACGTGTCTTGGGCGAGCAGGCCATACATCACGGTGGAGGCGCGGGCAAAACCGTCTGCCAAACCGAAGCCGGCGGCGGGAACGGCGGATTGGTAGGTATAAACCGGCGTGCCCGCCTGCCAGGCGGCAGGCGTGGAAAAGACGTAGCTGCCGAAGGCATAAGGCGCATATTCGTCGTCGATGTCGGTCTTTTCCGCATCGCCGCCAAAGGTCAGCGTGTGGTTGCCGAGGGCATATTCGCCGATGAGGCTACCGTTGGTCGTGGTGGTGTTGAGCGAATTGATCTGGCGGTAGCGCTCGGTGCCGAGGAAGACATCCCCTTTGGCGGTGTGGGCGGCATTGTCCACGCCGTTGACGTCGACTTCGGGAAACGGCCGGCCGTTATTGGCGGGTGAACCCGTGTACCGGCTGCGCGCGATCGTCGCCTCGGTGTGGAAGGCCGACGTCCAGTGGCTGAAGAGCTGCGCGGTGTAGCTGTCGGTGCGGCGTTGCTGCTGGAACCAGTGGTTGCTGAACGAGACCTTCCGGCTCGAAGTGGAAAAATCGGTGAACTCGGGCGTGGCACCGTTGTTGCGCCGCCACGTGACGGCGAGGCGATGGTCCGGCGAGATGTTCCAGTCGAGCTTGGCGAGATAAGTTTTCTGCACGGAGATATTCGACGAAGTGAGAAGCGAACCGACGTCGTAGCCGTAGGACTTCGCCTTGGCGGCAATGGCGGCAAGCTCGCCGGGATCGGGGGTGAAGACCGAGGTAGGCGGAAGCAGGGTGCGGCGAAATTCGTCGTAGGTGAGGAAAAAGAAAAGTTTGTTGCGAAGGATCGGGCCGCCGAAGGTGGCGCCGTAGGTGCGATTCTGGAAAGGCGTGCGCGCACCGGTGACGGGATTCTTTGCCAGCATCTTCTGGTTGGCGTAATGCCAGAAGATTGAGCCATGAAACGTGTTGGTGCCGCTTTTCGTCACGGCGTTGAGCAGGGCGCCGGTGAAAGCGGCGCGGCGCACGTCGTAAGGCGAGAGCTTGACCTCGAGGGCGGCGATGGCGTCGGGCGGGATGGGGCTGCGGAGCGAGGAGAACCCGTTGCCGTTCAGGCCGAACGGATCGTTGGCCTGCACGCCGTCGATCAGGGTGGAATTGTAGCGGTAATTCTGGCCCTGGGCGGTGAGCTGGAACTCGCCGGTGGTGGTATTTTCGTCGAGACCGAGGCGCGGATCGAGGTTGGCCATATCCTGAATGTCCCGGCGGACGGAGGGAGTGGTGGCGATTTCATCGCCGTCATAGTCGTCGCCGGTGGTCATGCGGCCGGATTCGAAGGTGGTGTCGCGCGTCGCCGCGATTTTGAGCGGATCCAGGCGCTGAGTCTGGAGCGAGAGTGTGAAGACGACCTCATTGTTTTCCTCCAGCGAGAGATAAATTTCGCGGCGCGTGTCGGCCGGAAACCCGGTGGCGGCGACCGTGACGGTGTAGGGACCGCCGACGCGCAGACCATCGAAGGCAAACCGGCCGTTGGCGCCCGTGCGGGCGGTCGTCGTCGTGCCGGACGGTTCGTGAATCGCGGTGACGGTCGCGGCGGCGATCGGCCGGCCGGTGTCGTCGGCGACGAAGCCGTTCATCGCGGACGTGGTGATGCCCTGGCCGAGAGCGAGGGTGGCGGAAAAAGCAAAAGCTGAAGCAAGCGACGGAAGCCGGAAAAGAATCCGCATGGGGTGGAGGGGCTGGAAGCGGCATTTCGCAACCCCTTGGCGCAAGATTGCAACACAAAAAAAATGTGCACACATTTTTTGTTAATAAGCCGGCAAAAAAATTCCCGCTGACCGGTCAGGGCCGGTCGAGCACGGCTCCCTGCGCCGATGTTGTTTCTCATCGCCTCAGTGGGCGGCCACCGGTAGCAGAGAGGGGTGTCTTATGCGCACGTGCACTCTCCAGCGGTGCTGATCGCCAGCTATGCGTGGCTGGCCATTCTTCTCCTTGGACTGGTGCTCCTAGGATGCGTCACTTTTTCCCGAAAGGTTCGGGAATCCTGGATCCGCCAGGCGGTCGGCGTCCCCGCCTGGAACAGTTCGACGCGAGATTTAGTAGCGTTGCTCCTGCTTTCGCATGGCCTGGGCATCGCCCTTGATCTGCTCGGGCGTGCCGTCTGGTCCTATCTGCCGGCGGAGCCAGATGGAACACATCTGGGAAAAACGATCACCGCGGTGTGCTGTTGGACGTTCGGGTTGGATATCGGCGCGATCCTGTTCTATCTGCGCGCGCGGAGGGGACTAGCCCGAACCACGGCACCGGCGATCGAGCTTCAGCGCCTCCTCCCGTGGATCCGCGCTGCTCTTGTTGTGCTGGTCGCAGCCTACCCCGTGGTCGTACTCCTCGGCTGGGGTTCGAGAAAGCTTTTACAGCTGGCCGGCCTGCCGGCACGACAGCACCTCGGGATTTATTTGATTGAACGCGTGCACTCGCCGGAGCTGGCGGCCCTGCTCATGTTCTGCGGCGTGGTGCTCGCGCCGGTGGGCGAGGAGATCATGTTTCGCTGGGGGCTGTACCGGTTTGCGCGCAAGTACGGCTCGCGGTGGTCTGCCGCCGTGCTGAGTTCGCTTGTCTTTGGGGCGGTGCATTTCAACCTGGGAATGTTTCTGCCGGTGGCCGCGCTCGGCTTTGCCCAGACGATTCTCTACGAGAAAACGGGGAGACTGGCGGCGCCGATCACGCTGCATGCGCTGTACAATTTCTGCAATTTCCTCCTCGCCTATCTCTTCTTCCAGCGGTGAGAAGCCCGGCCGGGGCGGGCCTGGTTGAAAAAAAGAGGCCCGGATTCTCTTTCGAAAATCCGGGCCATAAACCTGGCAACGACCTACTCTCGCGGGACCTTTCGTCCTACTACCATTGGCTGCTCGGGGCTTAACGGCCGTGTTCGGGATGGGAACGGGTGGGACCCCCGGCATCTGGTCACCAGGAAGGGAAGCTCCCCGGGCGGGGAGCAATGGGAAAAAGTTCAGCTGCCGTAAGGAGGTAAAACAAACGCCTAGAATCTTGGGTGTGCATAAACCGGCAAGGTCATTAGTACCAGTAAACTGAATACGTTACCGTACTTGCATTTCTGGCCTATCAACCGGGTGGTCTACCCGGACCTTGCACCGTCTTGCGACGGATTGTGATCTTATCTTGGGACAGGCTTGGCGCTTAGATGCTTTCAGCGCTTATCCCTTCC
>DASRHD010000320.1:0-7779 GCA_035650695.1 Opitutaceae bacterium | reverse complement strand
GCTGCCGCGCCCTTCCGCCGTGTCGCCCAACCTGCAGATTGCGTTCCGTTTCCTCACGGCCAAAAAGCGTGCGATGCTCATGAGTCTTGCCTGCATCGTGCTTGGCGTCGGGCTCTTCATCGTCACGCAGGCGACGACCAGCGGTTTCGAAGGCTTCTTTATCAAGACGATTTTGGGCGCAAATGGCGCCATCCGCATCGAGGATGAAATCCAAGCCACCATCCGTTCCATGGCCGCCGGCGGCGAGGACAGCAGTTCGAATTTTCAGGTTTTGGAAAAAGAGGGGCGCAAATACATCCAGGGCATCCAGCAGCCCGAACTCATCATGGATGCCCTGCGGCATTTCAGCAATGTGGCCGGGGTGGCGGAGGTCTTGCACGGTGACGTCATCATCAATTCCAGCTTTAAGAACGACTCCGCCCAGGTCTATGGCATCAACTTGGAGGATTATCTCAAGGTCTCCGACCTCGGCGGTCACATCGTCCAGGGCTCACTGGAGGAGTTCCGCAACGAGCCGGATGAAGGCGCCCTCATGGGCCGCATCCTGGCCGAGCGCGAACAGCTCAACGTGGGCGATTCCTTCATTCTTCAGGTGCACAACCAAATTCGGCGCTACCGTGTGGCCGCCATCTATGAGACCGGGGTGCGCGATATTGATCAGGTGCGCGTTTATATCCACCTTAGTGAGGCGCGGTCCCTCCTGGAAAAGCCCACCGGCGCCTCCTTCATTCAGGTCAACCTTTACGACGAGCTTCGCGCGCCCCAGGATGCCTTGCAGATGGAGCGCACGCTGCACCACAGCGCCGCGCCCTGGCAGGAGCGCGAAAAGGAGTGGCTCGAGGTTTTTGGCGCGCTGCGCAAATCGACCGCCATCACCGTGTCGGTCTTCACTTTGATCGCGGCCCTGGCGATGTTCAATACGCTGGCCATGATCGTGCTGGAGAAGACCAAGGACATCGCAATCCTGCGGTCGATGGGCTATACCCGCCAGGATATCTCCCGCATCTTTCTCTGGCAGGCGGCCATCGTGCTCGCCATCGGCACGGTGATCGGTTGCCTTTTCGGCGCCGGCGTGACCTACGCCATCTCGCAGATTCCTCTCCGCATTCGCACGATTTTCACCACCGATACCTTTGTCGTCGCCTGGTCGGTCTGGCACTACATCGAGGCGACGCTGACCGCGGTCGTCATGGTAATGGTGGCAAGCCTCATCCCGGCGCGCCGGGCGGCCCGCCTTGAGCCGGGGGATATCATACGTGGTACCGCTCTCTGAAATGCCGGCACCCTCCGATTCCACCGCCTTGCGCTGCCAGAACCTGCACCGATTCCTCGGCCGGGACGAAGGGCGTGTGCATGTCCTGAAGGGGGTTTCCTTCGAGGCCCAGCGCGGCCAGGTTTACGCCGTGGTCGGTCCCTCCGGCTGCGGCAAGAGCACGTTGCTTTACCAGCTCGGTCTGCTCGACCAACCGGACGGCGGCGAAATCTGGATCAACCAGCAGTTGATGTCGAATCACGACGATACCGCCCGCACGGCCGCCCGGGGCGAACACATCGGCTTTGTTTTTCAATTTCATTTTTTAATGCTCGAGTTTACGGCGCTGGAAAACGTGATGATGCCGATGCGCAAACTCGGTCGCCTCGGTGCTGAGGCCATGGCGGAGCGAGCCTCCTCGCTTCTCGCCGCCGTCGGGCTGGGGGACAAGACCCACCGTCTGGCCACCCATCTCTCCGGTGGTGAACAGCAGCGCGTGGCGGTGGCCCGGGCTCTCGCCAACCAGCCCGCCATCCTCCTGGCGGACGAGCCCACCGGCAATCTCGACCAGCGCAACTCCGGCGTCGTCTTCGATCTGCTCATGCGGCTGGCCAAAGAGAACCGCCAAGCCATCGTCCTCGTCACTCATAATCCGGAAATTGCCAACCGCTGCGACGTGGTCCGCCCCATGCGCGACGGGGTCTTTGTCTGAACCGGCACCCCCGGGCTTTCTCCATTGCTTTTCAGGCAGAAAAGCTCCCGGCCGTCACCATTAGATAATGTATAGCGACCACGCTGTATAACTAATGAATCCGCTTATGGCCAGAAGTTGCCAAAAAATGTTGGGAAATTGTGTTTACATTCAAAATCCGGCCCCCTTGTTTCGGCGCTGACTGCAAACATGTCATCTGCCTTGAGCCACGAACCGACACGCAAAACTTTTCTCAAGTTTCTGGGCTTGGCCATAGGCGCCGGCTTGGTCGGCCGCTTCTTCCGCCGGGCCTCCTCCTCCCGCTCCTCCGTCCCGCCCCCGGCCGCACCGAGGATTTCGGCTGATCCCCGCGCGGTCGCCCGCCGCGCCGACACGATTTAACCCGTCCCTGCGAATTCCTCCTCGGTCATGTCGAAAATTTTTCCGAAGTCGGTCAATTCGCTCCCGCTGCAGATTGTCATTTATCTCTTCGTGCTCGCCAGCATCGCGACCGCGGCGGTGACCTATTATATGACGCCGAAGTACACGCGAATCGGCTATGCGCCGGTCCAGCCTGTACCCTTCAGCCACGCGATCCATGCCGGCCAGCTCGGCCTCGACTGCCGCTATTGCCACAACAACGTGGAGAAGTCGCCCAACGCCACTGTCCCGACTTCGCAGACGTGTATGAATTGCCACAGCATCGTGCTGAAGGACAGCCCGTTGCTCGCCGTCGTCCGTGCCAGCTATGAGTCGGGCAATCCGGTGCCATGGGTGCGCATCCATCAGCTGCCGGACTTCGTTTATTTCAACCATGCCATCCACGTGAACCGCGGCATCAGCTGCTACGAATGCCACGGCCAGATCAACCAGATGGACCGCGTCCAGGAAACCCAGGCACTGAGCATGGGCTTCTGCATCAACTGCCATCGCGATCCCGCTGCGCACATCCGGCCGCGCGCCGAGGTTTACGATCTCAACTGGCATGCGGCGAGCAAACAGGCTCAGCTCCAGCTCGGCAACCAGCTGGTGCACGACTGGAAGGTGGATCCTCCGCAAAGTTGTTCCGGCTGTCATCGATGAAACGCAAACCCGTCGCTCCTCCCGCCCCGAATGAACGCGAGCTCACCGGCCCGCGCTACTGGCGCAGCCTCGACGAGCTGGCTGATACGCCCGGCTTCCGCGAGCATGTGGAGCGCGAATTTCCGGAAGGCGCCTCGACCCTGGAAGGCGTGGATCGCCGCCAGTTTTTCAAGTTGATGGCGGCCTCCTTCGCGCTCGGCGGCCTCGGCTTGGCCGGCTGCCGCCGTCCGGAGTCCTACATTTTGCCCTACAGCAAATCGGTCGAGGGCCTCGTGCCGGGCTTGCCGCTTTATTTTGCGACCGCCTTTCCGCTGCGCAAAACCGCCCTTCCGCTCCTTGCCGAAACGCACCAGGGGCGCCCCACCAAACTGGAGGGCAATCCGAGCTACCAACCCTACGGGGGTGCCAGCTCGCTCATGGCCCAGGCCTCGGTGCTTGAACTTTACGATCCCGATCGCGCCACCACCCATACCAAGAATGGTTCCGCGCTCGATGCGGCCGGGCTCAACGATCTGCTTGCCTCCGTGGGAAAAAAACACGCCGCCGATGGAGGCGCCGGCCTTGCCTTCCTCGCCGCGGAGTCCAGCTCCCCGACTCGCGCCCGACTGGTCGCGCGCCTGCGCCAAAAATTTCCCAAGGCGATCTGGTCCGAGTACGAGCCGGTGCAGGATGAGCCTCCGCTCGAGGCCGCGCTGACCGCCTTTGGCGCGCCGGTCCGTCCCGTTTACCGCTTCTTCAACGCCAAGCGCATCGTCAGTCTCGATTGCGATTTCCTCGCCGCCGAGGCCGGCAATCTGCTCTATTCACGGGAGTTCGCCCGTCTGCGCCGCGTCCGGTCGAAGAGCGACGAGATGAACCGCCTTTACGTGGCGGAGAGCGGCTTCACTCTTACCGGGAGCATGGCGGATCACCGCCTGCGTCTGGCCAGCAGCCACATCTTTGCCCTCGCCGCCGCGCTCGCTGCCCGCATCACCGGCGACCAGAGCTACGCCAAGTACGCCCAGGGCCTTGAAGTCGATCCGAAGTGGCTCGACGCCTGCGCCGCCGACCTGCTCGCCCACAAGAGCGAGAGCTTGGTCGTAGCCGGCGCACACCAGCCCGCTGCCGTCCACATCCTGGCCTACGCGATCAACGACGCGCTCGGCAACATCGGTGAAACCCTTGATTTTCTCATCATCAAGCCACCGCCGGTCGCAAGCATCGGCGATCTCGCCGCCGCGATCAAGGCCGGCACGGTCAAGACCCTCCTCGTCCTCGACGGCAACCCCGCTTACAACGCGCCGGCCGATCTCGATTTCCCCGCATTGCTCAAGAGCGTGCCGGAAGTGATCCGCTACGGCTATTATGTGGACGAGACGTCGCAGCTCGCCGGCGCGCACATCGCCGCGGCCCACTATCTCGAATCATGGGGCGACGCCCGCACGATCAACGGCACCGTTCTGCCCATCCAGCCGATGATCCTGCCGCTCTTCGGCGGTGTGACGGAAATCGAAGTGCTGGCCCGCATCGCCGGCGAAGAGGCGGTCGATCCCTACGCGCTGGTTTTTGCGACCGTCACGCAGCTCGCCGGCGAACCCGACGCCCAGGCCGCCTTTGCGAAATTTCTCCACGACGGCTTCCTCCACGATTCGGATTTCGAGAAGATTCCAGTCGAACTCGACCGGGTCCGCGCCGAGCGGCTGTTTGCGGCGATGTCCGCGCCGGTCGCGCTCTCCAAGGGCAACCTCGAGGTCCGCTTCGCCGCCGATTACAAGGTCGACGACGGGCGGTTCATCAACAACGGCTGGCTGCAGGAATGCCCCGATCCCATCACCCGTCTGACTTGGGATAACGCCATCCTCATCAGCCCGCGCCTGGCCAAGGAGCTGGGCGTCGATCCGCCGAGCCTGGTGGTCAAGGTCGCACGGCGCGAACTCGCTGATTTTCAGAAGGGGAGGGAAAACGCCTTCGTGGGCGAGGTCACGATCGGCGCCCGCACGGTTCGCGGCCCGCTGCAGATCCAGCCCGGACTTTCCAATTACACCATCGTGCTGCCGCTCGGTTACGGCCGGGCGGACGGCGCGGTCGGCCGGGTCGGCACCGGCAGCGGCTTCAACGCCTATGCGGTGCGCACGGTGGAGGCGCCGCATTTCGTCACCGGCGCCACCCTTACCGTCGTGGCCGGCGCGCGGGCGCTGCTCGCCAACACCCAGGAGCACTGGTCGATGGAGGGCCGCGACCTCATCCGCGAAGCCAATCTGGAGGAATACCGGCAACATCCCGATTTTGTTCGCGCCATCGGCTTGGAGGCGCACAGTCCGCCGATCTATGGCGAGGAAGGGGCAAAGCTGAGCCCGGCCGAACGCGCCACCGAAGGCCCGGCGGTCCGCGGCAACTCGCTCTATGTCACGCCCACCTTCAAGGGCCCGCAACAGTGGGGCATGAGCATCGACCTCAACGTCTGTACCGGCTGCAACGCCTGCGTCGTGGCCTGCCAGGCGGAGAATAACATACCCATTGTCGGCAAGGACCAGGTCTCGCGCGGCCGCGAGATGCACTGGATTCGCATCGACCGATATTACTCCAGCGGCTCGACCGACAACAACGACATTCCCGAGGATCCACAGGCCTCGGTCCAGCCGCTGCCCTGCATGCAATGTGAGCTGGCGCCCTGCGAAATGGTCTGCCCGGTCAACGCCACCGTGCACGACGACGACGGGCTCAACGCCATGGCCTACAACCGCTGCATTGGCACCCGGTATTGCGCCAACAACTGTCCCTACAAGGTCCGCCGCTTCAATTACTTTGACTGGAACAAGCGTTCGATCGGTCATTTTTACGAAGGTCCGCTCGGTCCTGACGGCATGCCCGAGCTGGTCAAGATGGCGAAGAACCCGGACGTGACGGTGCGCATGCGCGGCGTGATGGAAAAATGCACCTATTGCGTGCAGCGCATCGAGGCGGCCAAGATCCAGCACAAGGTCAAGGCCGCGCAGGCCGGCAATCCGGCCGACATCATCGTGCCCGACGGAGCGATCAGGACCGCCTGCCAGCAGGCCTGCCCGGTCGAGGCCATCATCTTCGGCGACATTCTCGATCCGAACACCGCGGTTTCGAAGCTCAAGGCCCAGGAGCGCGATTACGGTCTGCTCGCCTATCTCAACACCCGCCCGCGCACCACCTATCTGGGCAAAATTCGCAATCCGAACCCGGCCATGCCCGACTACGCGGCGCTTCCTCTCAGCCGCGTGGAACTGCGCAACAAGATGGGCCCGGCCGAGGAAGGCGAGGGCAATCGTGAGCCGACCACTTCCGGCGACCATGCCGCGCTTCCCTCCGCGGCAAAACTTGGAGGACTCAGCTGATGGCCCACCTGGAAGAAGCCCTGGCCGAAAAACCGGCCATCCTTAATGAGATCGCGCCCGCGGACCTGCCGCGCGTGCCGCTTGTCGCCAACAACCGCAGCTTTGCCTGGATCACGGAAAAAGTCTGCGGCATCGCCGAGGGCCGGACGCCGGTCTGGTGGTGGTGGTGCTTCGGCGTCGCCTGCTTCGTCGCCTCCTTCACCGTCTGCGGACTGATCTATCTCGTTTCCACCGGCGTCGGCGTGTGGGGCCACCGCAGCCCGATCAACTGGGGTTGGCCGATCGTCAACTTCGTCTTCTGGATCGGTATTGGCCACGCCGGCACGCTGATCTCCGCCATCCTCTGCCTTCTGCGTCAGAAATGGCGCACCTCGATCAACCGCGCGGCCGAGGCCATGACCATCTTCGCCGTGGTCTGCGCCGGCATTTTTCCCGTCTTCCACGTTGGCCGTGTCTGGTACGCCTGGTTCCTGTTCCCGTTGCCCAATTCCAACTGGATCTGGCCGCAGTTCCGCTCGCCGCTGGAATGGGACGTCTTCGCGGTTTCGACCTACGGCACGGTCTCGGTCCTGTTCTGGTACACCGGCATGATTCCCGACCTGGCCACCCTGCGCGACCGCGCCAAGGTCAAGTGGCGGCAGATCTTCTACGGCGTCCTGGCCATGGGCTGGCGCAATTCCAGCCGGCACTGGAGCAACTATGAGATGGCCTACCTGATCCTCGCCGGCATCGCCACGCCGCTCGTGCTCTCCGTCCACACCATCGTCTCCTTCGACTTCGCCGTCTCGCTCATCCCCGGCTGGCATACCACGATCTTCCCTCCCTACTTTGTCGCCGGCGCCATCTTCTCCGGGTTCGGCATGGTGTTGACGCTCATGCTGCCGCTCCGCGCCGTCTACAAGCTGGAGGACCTGATCACGCAGTACCACATCGACTGCATGTGCAAGATCACGTTGGCGACCGGCACGATGGTCGGCTACGCGTACGCGATGGAGTTCTTCATCGCGTGGTACGGCGCGAACCCGTATGAAGGCTTCACGTTCATCAACCGCGCGTTTGGCAACTACGCGTGGGCCTACTGGATCATGATCTCGTGCAACGTGATCACGCCGCAGTTCTTCTGGTTCAAGGCGGTGCGGCGTAACACGACGTTCGTCTGGGTGCTCTCGCTCTTCGTGAACGTCGGCATGTGGTTCGAGCGCTTCGTGATCATCTGCACGTCGCTGACGCGCGACTTCCTGCCGTCGAGCTGGGGCGTGCTCAGCCCGTCGGTCGTCGATATCTTCACCTTCTTCGGCACGTTCGGCGTATTCTCCATGCTGTTCCTGCTGTTCATCCGCTTCCTGCCCATCATGCCGATGGCGGAGCTGAAGGCCGTCACGCCGCAGGCGGACGTGCACGGGCCGTCC